>CAZBOC010000133.1:0-3612 GCA_964493225.1 uncultured Caulobacterales bacterium
GTAGGAAAGCCCGGATCGTTCTGACCGCCGGCCACGCTCGGGATGCAATCGTGCCCCCTGAAAGCATCGCCGGCGTCGTTCAAGTGATTGAAATGACAAACGGAATCAGAGCGTCCACCCATTTGCCTTCTTGTATGACGATGGGGCCAGCAGGCTGTTCTGCGCATGTATGCTCTTGCGGCAGCTATAGTGTGACCGGGCGTTAGGCAGGCGATCCGCCCCATGTCGACGCGCGTCCTTATGATTGGTTTCAACCCAGCTTAAGATCGCCGGGCCGACGCTTGATCACGGTGCTTTGCCAGCTGTTGGACGCTGTCACATCAAACCAGCCCAGTTTGCGCTCCGAAATATGTAAAACTCAATCCTGAAATCACTTCGTCGCACAATCGCTCACAACAATGTCAGGCGCGCGATCTGAAATGCACGAAAGGGTCTTCGGGAAAAGCGCGCCGTGCCGACCCTTACCGCAAGAAGAGCGAGACGATGAAACACGCTGAGGATCGACAAGAGATTGCGCATCTCGCCCATGACGTTCGTGGCTTGTTGGCTTGTGTCCAACTGGAAATCTGCACCTTGTCCGGCCACGAAGACGAGTTCGTTCGGCGAAAGGCGCGGATGCTGGAAAGGGCGACTGACCGCCTTGTCGATTATTGCGCAGCGGCGATCGCCGACGCAGTTGCCGATAAGCGAAATCCTGAATCTGTTGACGCCGAGAGTGTCATGGCGGAAGCGGCGCTTTTTCTTTCAGCCGAAGCGCCGACGACACAAGTAGCTGTTAGTCTCACAAAAGCACCGAATATTCAGCTTTCAAAGCCTGTCGCAAACGCCTTGCACCGAATGATGATTAATCTTGGCAGAAACGCAATCCAGGCAATGCGTCGGCGCAAAGATGCTTGTTTGCAAATACGGGCGGAATCCAATCAAAAATACCTTGTGGTCGATATTATTGATAATGGACCAGGTTTGCCTGAATCTGCTCTGGATTGTTTTTTCCACAAAAAAGACAATGAAAATTTTCGAAATAGAACAACTGGCATCGGGTTAAATTCAACAAGGCGGCTAGCTTCCGAAATAGGTGGAGACCTAATTCTCCTAAAGTCAGACCAAAGAGGGGCCGCCTTTAGGATCAAAATCCCCCACGGTATGATTCGTCAAAATTTACGCGCCTCTGGACTTCCATCCTTAATTGCATCGCTTAAGCAGACCGCGACGCGCAGTCTAAGCTAGAAGAGAATTTGAATACAGAATTCTGTGTAATAACAATACAGACAAAATATTTGCACCAGATAAATTAGAAGAAAACGTTACTATATATGGTGGGATCATGAGATGAAAGGGAGTTCTGTGGCAGTAGAGCGAAATAGAAGTGCTCGGACGGTCCCGGAGAGGAAAGCCCAGGCTAACCCTCTATCGGCGCAGGTCGGCCCGCTTCACGTAGGTGGCGAAAGTGACCTCGTGCGCGAGTGTTTGTCGGATCATCACCTTTTCACGAGGCGCGTTACGCGCCACGTCGTCGGTTTTTTTGTTGCTCCGCCTTTAGCCTATTGGCTTTCAGTTGCAAGCGCTGACGCGTTGAGAGCATTTGGCTACGCGGATGCTGTCGTCGCGATTCTTGCGTATCTTTTGGCTGCCGCGATAACGATAGGAAGCATGACCGTCATCGTACAAAGCGCATTTCGCCTTACCGATATGCATCTTGCAAAACTGCGACGCCAATCAAGCTTCGCCTCAGAAGCGGTTTTCGTCGATAATCAGAATCACGTTCGTGATGGCGTTGAAACTCTTTTCAGGAGCTGGTCGCACCGCATTTTTTTAGCACGGTGGTTTTACGACATAAAAATCGTTCTACTGACTGTTCTTCTGATCTTGGGTTTAAGCGCGGCGCTATTCAACGCTTATGTGCCAATCTTTGAGTTAGCGGTGCCGGATTGGCGGGAGGCGGGCTTTCTTGGCATTCTTTTTATCGACATCGCTGCGACTTACTCGCTGTTGGCTGCGCTGTCGAGGAGGGCGAAAACGAGCCCAGAGCTAAACCCTGCTCACCCATTAGAAGAGAGAATGTCTAATCTTCTTGCTGAAGTAAAAGAATTGAGACGTGGCGCTCGAATAAATGTATAGCCGTAGATATAATTAAAATAAATAAGATCAAAAATTCTTGTGTTGGCTATGTTGAATTTGATCTCCATCATTGACCTTGTTGGTCGATTTGTTAGTCTTCCGCGAGCAGCATCTGCGGAGATTCATAGAGGGTTGATTTGGCTTTCAAATTTCCGGGTGGCTGTTTGAAGATGACAAACGCGTGACACTATTGACTTGATTGATTGGTGTTGCATGGAGCGCTGCTGGTATCCGGAACGCCCACCCAAGACCGGCTTAGCGTGTCGAGAAGGGGTGATTTGTGGTCGACTGGACTCCTGCGACGACTTTAACGGGGATAGGTGATGTCGGGTCAGCAGGCTAATACCGAGGCGATGTCGGCCACGGATGCCGCCGCATTTATTTCATCAATAAGCGAGAGCGTGCCGCATACATCGTTCGGGGCGGATTGGAGCGGGTTGCAGGCCATTATCACTGAGCAAGGCGATATCGATGCTGATGTCGTGGGGCCGATAGACTTTCTCTTCCTTGAAGTGTGCCTTTCTGGGTTTGCAAGCGGCTACAACCGAATTGACGACCTCCTTGGGAGTGAGAAAGCCGAATATCGGCCACAGGCGCTGTTCTTCGTCCCGCCGGGCGGCGGACCCGAAATCGCTTTGCAGGGGAAGGCGAAAAATCTTCAATTAATGATTGAACGACGAGTGCTTGATGACGTGGCGGGAAGTCTAACGGACGGCGCCTCCGAAAAGTTACGACTGCGCGCGTTCAACAGTCAGTTCGATCCTCAATTGCTACAACTCGCGCTCCAAGTTGCCGATGAACTGCGGACGCCCGGCGCAGGCGGCGCGATGATCGCGGACAGCTTAGCCCAAGCGATCGTTGTTCATCTGCTACGCAAAGCCAACGCCGAATCCGGTTGGATCACTGATCGCCGTATCAATCAGACCTTGTCTAAAGCCCAGATCTCCCAGGCGATCGACTATATGGAATCCAATCTCGAGGAGAGCGTCGGTCTCGCCGAGGTGGCTGAAGCGGTTGGCGCTTCAACCTACACCTTGGCAAAGGGTTTTAAGACGGCGGTCGGGGAGGCTCCTCATCAGTACCTGATGAACCGTCGGATCGAAAAGGCGCGGACGCTTTTGGAAAAAACGTCGACGTCCCTTGCCGAGATCGCTTTTGACTGCGGGTTCTCCTCACAGCAGCATCTAACAAGCGTGTTTTCGAAAAGGGTTGGCGTGTCGCCGGGCAAGTACCGACGTGAACTTCACTAAGGTTGCGATTTAGGCCCGCTCAACCGTTTGGGTTTCAGTTAAACACTTGCGCTCATTTCGCGCGCCCGCACCGCGCGTCGAATTTCTCCGGGCGTGCGGCCGAGGCGTTGTTTGAACGTCGTCGTCATGTGGCTCTGGGAGCTGAAGCCAACCGCTGCAGCGATTTCGGCTAACGGCGTTGTATCGTTGCAAACCATCGTTCTCGCTTGATCAATCCGCTTGTCTAAAATGTAGCCGTGCGGAG
>CAZBOC010000133.1:3712-8169 GCA_964493225.1 uncultured Caulobacterales bacterium
GGGAAATCGATCACGAAAGCGAGGACTTCGGGCGCTTCATCGGAGGCGCCGCTGAGCGGAAAACCCGGCGGTGCGATAATGTACTCAAACGGACGACGGTCGTACGGGCGAAGGCGATCGCCAGCAAGCGAACTTGTTCCTGTGGTTGATCCGAAATTAATGCTCGCAAATGTTCTGTTGAGCTTCACGTTGAACTCGCGGCGACCCGCCGGCACGAGTTCGACTAGAAAGTCTTCAAATTCCACACGCCTGCCCCACAAGGGCAGTGTTCGAGCGGGCGGCCCGTCCAGGGCAATCCGTTGCTCGGCACGCTGACGGCTCAACGTCTGCCTCACGTCCATAATGGGTCCCTACTCTTTGGCGACATAAGGCGCAGACGGGACGATAAGCAACGTGTTTCGCTTTGATTCCGGCCCGTCCGTCAGTCGCTACCCAACTAAGCCCGATCGGGGACGCGCGTCTTACAAGTTCTTGCCGCGACGTCTCACTCGCCTTGGAGCTGCGTTCAAGGGAGCCTCCGACGAGAGCACATTCTTGAAATCCGGTTTTGTGAAATCAATCCGCTTTCGTCTCCTGCATTTTACGCTCACCGACAATCTGAAGCGGCGCTTAAAACTCTAGGAGACAAAAATGCTGACTTCCAAATCTAAAGCCCGAAAGCTCGTTTTGCTTGCTGCGGCGAGCATAGCGGGGATCACGGCGGTCGCCACGACGAGCGCTGTCGCCTTAACTGCAGCAAAGACCGTTGAGGTCCCGATTGAAGCGACCGTTGACGCGACGGTCACCCAGTTCAAGTCGATGGAGATCGACGGCGTTAAGATCGCCTACCGTGAGGCCGGCGACCCAAAGCGGCCGACCATTCTCCTGCTGCATGGTTTTCCGACATCGAGCCACATGTTCCGTGAGCTGATGCCAATTCTCGCAAAAGACTATCATGTTCTCGCGCCTGACTATCCTGGCTTTGGCGCTAGCGATATGCCGTCGATGGAAGAATTCGAATACTCGTTCGCCAACCTGGCAGCGATTATGAATAAGTTCGTTGAGGCGAAGAATGTCGACAGCTTCACGCTTTACGCGATGGATTACGGCGCGCCGATCGGATACCGACTTTTCGACATGGCGCCTGCGCGCGTTGCTGGGCTGATCATTCAGAACGGCAACGCCTATGAAGAGGGTCTGAAAGACTTTTGGAAGCCGTTTAAGGCTTTCTGGGCGGAGCCGACCGCGGCGAATGCAGAACCGCTGCGGGCATTCCTCGAATTCGACGCACAAGTTTGGCAGTATACGCATGGCGTGCCGGACGAGGCGATCGCGCTCGTTTCGCCCGACAATTGGCACCATGACCAATTCTTGCTTGACCGGCCAGGCGCCAAAGACATCCAAATAGAACTCTTCAAATCATACGGCACAAACGTGCCGGAGTACGCAAAGTGGCAAGAAAAGTTCCGTGAATTCCAGCCGCCGGCGCTGATCGTCTGGGGTAAGAATGATCATATTTTCCCTCCAGAAGGCGCATTCCCGTACGAACGAGATCTCAACGACGTTGAAATGCATCTCTTAAACGCGGGCCACTTCGTTCTCGAAACCCATCTCGAATACGTGGCCGAAGAGATCATGGAATTCATGCGGCGCGAAACCTCGTCCTGACGACCCGCAACTGTGAATCTTCAAAAAGGAAATCGACATGACAAATCTCATTCAAGTCTATCGGCACGCCCTGTCCGGGCATGCCCACCGAATTGAACTCTTTCTAAGTCTCGCGGGTATTCCGGGCCGTCTCATCGACGTCGATCTCGCAGCTGGGGAACACAAGGGGGAGGCGTTTTTGAAGCTGAACCCGTTCGGTCAGGTGCCTGTCATAACTGATGGCGACGTGACGCTAGCAGACTCTAACGCCATCCTTGTTTATCTCGCGACGAAGTACGCACCCGGATGGTTGCCGTCTGATCCTGTCGGGGCGGCTGAAGTCCACCGCTTCTTGTCGATGGCGTCCGGTGAAATCGCTTATGGTCCAGCGGCGGCTCGCCTAATTACAGTCTTTGGCGCGGCTCTTGATGCTGAACGCGCAAAGTCGGTTGCTGAGTGGGCCTTCGAAAGGCTTGAGGCGCATCTTGATGGGCGCGATTGGCTCGTAGGACGCGCGCCGACGATCGCGGATGTTGCAATATATTCCTATACGGCGCATGCGCCGGAAGGAAACGTCAGCTTACAGCCATACCCGCGTCTTCGCGGGCTGCTCGCGCGGATAGAAGCGCTCGACGGCTTTACGCCGATGCAATCGACGAAGGTCGGTTTAGCGGCGTAGCTGAACGCGCGGCGCGCCTCGCCAATGCTGCGTTCCCCTTCGCAGCAGGGCGTGATGACGATGGGCGCGCCGCGCAACCAGACGCAACTTTCGGAAGAGAAGGATGCTTTGCGATGGATGGATGGAAAACGAGTGGGTCGCCTTTTCACGAAGGCGAACAAGAGCTTCAGACGCGGGCAGGCGTCCGCGACGAAATGGAAGCGTTCGCACGCAAAGTCGTGCGCCCATATCTCCCGGATCAGCATCAAGAATTTTATGGCCAATTGCCATTCATCGCGGTGGGCAGCGTTGACCCGAAAGGCGATATTTGGGCAAGCCTGCTCGCTGGGAAGCCCGGCTTTGTATCGTCCCCTGACGAACAGCATTTGTCCATCGGCATACGGCCGCTTTGCTCCGATCCTCTACTGGAAGCGATTGAGCCTGGCGCCCCATTGGGCATGCTTGGGCTCGACTTCGCTACCCGCAGGCGTAACCGTGTGAACGGCAGGGTCTGCGAGAGGGACGATAGCGGCTTCACGGTAGCCGTCGACCAGGCCTTTGGTAATTGTCCACAGTATATTCAAACCCGCGCCGTTGAGTTTTCGAGAAATCCTGACGAGCGCGTACTGATCGAGTGCGTTCCGCTTTCCGGCATTGATGCGGAGGCGCAATCGATGATCACGGCGGCCGACACGTTCTTTGTCGCCAGCGCTGCGCCGATGACGTCTGACCCGACCGTTGAAGGCGTCGACGTCTCCCACCGCGGGGGACGCCCTGGGTTCGTCAAGGTCGATGGGGATACGCTGACCATACCCGATTTCACGGGGAACTTTCATTTTAATACGCTCGGAAACTTTCTCATCAACCCGAAGGCGGGCGTTACCTTTGTCGATTTCTCGACCGGCGATCTTCTCATGCTCACTGGACGTACGGAGATCATTTGGGAAGGGCCGGAGGTGGACGCATTCCGCGGGGCCGAGCGTGCGTGGCGGTTCACGGCGGCCGGCGGACGCCGCTTGCGCAATGCCTTGCCGATCCGCTGGTCCTTTGGCGAGTTCTCGCCAAACTCGCTCATCACAGGGGACTGGGATGAGGCGGCGTCGACCGCTGCGGCAGAGGCTAAACGCAACGCCTGGCGGCCTCACCGCGTAGTGCGGATTGAGGACGAGAGCGACGTCATTCGGTCGTTTTACCTTGAGCCGGAGGACGGCGACGGCCTCGCACAATTCAAGGCCGGACAGTTTCTAACGATCCGCGTCAAACCCGCCGGATGCCAGGAGTACGTTACACGGACGTATACGGTGTCGTCGGCGCCGCATGACAAGCTTTATCGGATTTCCGTAAAGAGAGAAGACGCACCGTCGACGGACTTATCGCCTGGCGCTGCGTCGACTTATCTCCATGACGATGTGAAGCCTGGAGACCTCATCGAGGCGAAAGCGCCTCGCGGCGCGTTCACAATCGATGCGGGCGAACACCGCCCCGCGGTTTTGATCTCCGGCGGCGTTGGCGTTACGCCGATGATGTCAATGCTGCGCCACCTGATCCATGAAGGGATGAGGACGCGCCACATGCGTGAGGCGGTTATGATCCACGCGGCGCAGACCACAAGCCAGCGGGCGTTCTTCGAAGAAGCGACGCGGCTAAGTGAGGCGTCGGGCAATGCGCTTCGTTACGTCTCTGTGATTAGCCGACCGGCGGAAGGAGAAAGGCTCGGTACGGATTTTCATGGCGTCGGCTACATCGATGCGGCGTTTCTTCGCCGGACGCTGCCGTTGGACGACTACGACTTCTTTTTATGCGGGCCGCCGGGCTTTATGCAAGCCGTGTACGACGCGCTTCGCGAGCTAGGCGCGAGAGATGCGCGCATCTACGCCGAAGCGTTTGGCCCCGCCTCGTTGGTCCGCCGGCCCGATGAAAACACGTCGCCGGAACCAGTCGGCGCGCCGCCGGCGGATGAGGCGTTGGTGAATTTCACATCAAGCAAGTTCGAGCAGAGGTGGACGAAAGAGGACGGCTCCTTGCTTGAGTTCGCCGAAGCCCATGGCCTTTCTCCAGACTACGGTTGTCGAAATGGCGTCTGCGGAACATGCGCCACGAAGGTGCGAAAAGGCGCTGTAACATACGCCGCTCCGCCGTCGGCGGAGATTGGGGAGGGCGAAGCGCTAATTTG
>CAZBOC010000134.1:0-8166 GCA_964493225.1 uncultured Caulobacterales bacterium
GCGGCGGCAGGTCTCCTGGCTCGCGGATCGCCGCCGCTGGCCGCCTTCCCAGGGACTCGCCGATATCGGTTCGTCCCCAGTGGCTTATTGGCCAGCGGCTAGCCGCTTACAGTTGCGGGTACAGCGCCGGTGTTCCACCGGCTTCCCTATTAAGCCCGTCAAGGGCGCCGCCTGCGAGAAATCTGGCCGCTAATGGCGCGCTCTGTCAACGCCTGAGAAGGTCGGGGTTCGGACCGCGCCGGCGCCGATTTGCCGGGCTTGGACGGGGCGGACTAGGTTCCCTGCATGGAGGCGTTCCCGGAACTCTTCGCCATCGGCCTGAGCCCCGTCCCGGGCGCGCGCTGGTTCGAGGTCGACGCTGAACTCGCACGCTATCTCGCCGAAAAGGAGCGGCTCTACGCCGCCGATCCAGCGGCGGTGTTCGCCGAGGAGCCGGGAACGCGCGACGCCCAGCGCGCGGTCCTTGACGCCGTCGCGGGCAATCTCGAGGAGGCGCATGGCGATTTCTATCGCCGCCGCGGCGGGCGGATGGCCGTCGGCGGGCGACGCATTGCGCTGGACGACGGGCGGGCCCCGCTGCTCGCCGCCGCCCGGCTCGTTCAGGACGACCTGATGCTGATGCGGCGGGAGAGGCGGGGCTGGCGCCTCGCGGCGGCCTCGGTGTCATTCCCGTCCTCCTGGTCGCTGAGGGAAAAATTCGGCAAGCCGCTTGAGGCCGTCCACGCACCCGTGCCCGGCTTCTCCGGAGGAACGCGAGCCGCGGCTGTCATCAATCGCATCCTGGACAATCTGTCTGCGGGGCGGATCCTGCTTCGCCGCAACTGGGGCGTTTACCCTGACGACCGGCTCGACCATTCGCGCCCGCGCGCGCTCGAACGGATCGGCGCGCCGGAAACGGTCTTCATCCGCATGGAGCGTCAGACGATCCGCAAAATGGCGGGCACGGGCGACGTGGTGTTCGCCGTCAAGATCAGGATCGAACCCTTGGCGAGCCTCATCGCCGGCGAAAACGGCCCGGAAAATGCGCGGCGCTTTCTGGAAAGGCTGAGGGCGATGCGGCCCGAGGAGCTGCGCTATAAAGGGCTCGACGGCGTTCGCGCGCGCCTCGTCGAATTGGTCGAGCGCGCGCGGCGCTAGGCGATCGGCAGCGTTGAGAAGGCGCCGGCCGCGAGCGCGAAGACGCCCGCGAGCGCGCCCATGCGGAGCAGAGACTTGTTCCTGAGGTAGAGGGCGACGGGGATCAACATCAGGTTGACGACGACGAGAAAGACCATTGTGTTCGTCGACGGCGCAAGTTCGCTGAGCGGCGGCGGCGAGAAGCCTTCCACAGTGAAGCCCTGGGCGAGATAGGGCAGCCCGCGGGCCATGTCGATCGAGATGACGAGGCCGATGAAGGCCTTGGAAAGGTCCGACAACGTCACTTGGGCCGTGCGCAGGAAACTGATCGCTTTCGTCGTCAGGGCGAAGGCGTATTCCCGCCCGGCGATCAGCCCCAGAAAGACCCAGGTCGTCGACATCGGCACGTCGTTCAGCTCCTTGAAGTAAAACAGGAGCGACGCGTAGGTGAAGTCGATCACCGTCGCGGAGCGTATGTCGGTCACCGACGTCTTGGTGGCGAGGATCCGCTGAACCGGTCCGCCCTTGTTCCAGAACGTGTAGCCGAGCAGAAGGAAGGTCACGCCGACTGCGATCGCGGCTTCGCCCGGGTTCAGCCCCGATCCCGGCGTGACGCCGTCGCCGCGCGGCAGGAAGATGAAGATATTGGCGAAGTCCTGCATCAGCCAGACGGTCCACAGGTAGCCCGTAGTGATCCACTGCAAAAGAACCCAGATCGGCGCGTGCTGCTGGTGTTCGGTTGCGCGGAAAAAGCGTTCGAGCGTTTGCGACAAGAGCGTGTAAAGAACGCCGCCGACGGCGAAGGCTAGCCCGTATCCGATCAGCGATTTCTGCAGCATCGAGGACAGCCCGCCGATTGTTGCGAAAATCGTCAGCACCATGAAGGTCGTGGAGACCGGCACGCCGAACCGCGTCAGAACGAGCAGCATCAAGGGGGGCAGGGCGTGGTACCATTGCGGCTCGAAGAGCGGATATTTCTCAGTGTTGTCGAGGCGTCCGTAGGAGGTGTCGCACCCGATGCTGAAATCGCACAGGGGCTTGGGCGAGCCGTCGGGATTGCGCAATTCCCCGCCGTCGGTGATGTAGCCGTAGGCGAAGACCACGAGGAGGATTACGCCCGCATAAAGAAAAAGCGCCCACCAGGGCAGGCGCCGGTTAGAGTTGATGAACGTGCCGAGCGTCTGAAGCGCGTCGTTGCCGACGACGGCGTAGGCGGCGAAAAGAAAGCCGATGGCGGCCCAAAGGCTCACGTCGATCTGCATGGTGTCGTCCCCTTCGTCGCGCAGCGCTCGCCCCTCGCACGCGCGCGGCGCCCCCGTCAATTATTGCACGGGTTTTGTATTGCACAGGTTTTGTGACAACCAGATAACGTTGCATCACGCGTTCGGCCGGCGCGGCGCGGCTCGCCGGTGAGCGCCGGCCTTGAACAGGGCGCGCCAGGGGTTAAGGTCGCCGGTGATTCGCATGAACGTGTGCGGACCGAAAGCCAATCAAGGAGATGAGAGATGGCTGTAGACGGTAAGTGGAACCTCGTCATCAAAACGCCCATGGGCGAGCAGACGGGCGTCCTGACGTTGAAGCAGGAAGGCGACGCGCTGACGGGCGAGATGACGGGATCCGCCGGCGCCGCTGCGGTGGAGAACGGCCGGGTCGAAGGCGACAAACTGATGTGGGAGGCGAAGGTCACGACGCCGATGCCGCTGACGCTCGAGTTCGAGGGGCAACAGGAAGGCGACAACCTGAACGGCAATGTGAAGCTCGGGGCGTTCGGAACGTCGACCTTCAGCGGCACGCCGGCCTGAGAAAAGCGACTGATATGAACAGTTTCGTCGCCCGCGCCGCCGCCATCGCCCTGACGATCGTCACGGCCGCCTGCGGCGGCCAGACCGACGCGCCGGATCCGGCGGCGGCTTCGGAGCGCGCCGTTGACGGCGCGCGGCCGGTCGCTGTCGACGGTCCGGAGGCGGGGGCGGATCTGAACGCAGCTGCGGTCGACGAGGTCGCTGAGGGGTTCGTCAGGCTGGCTCTCGCGATAGGCCGGCACGACCCCGCCTATGTGGACGCGTATCACGGTCCGGAGGAATGGGCCGCGGAAGCCGAAGCAGATGGGCGGTCGCTGGCGGAACTCGAGGCGGACGCGCGCGCGCTCGCCGACGCCCTTGAGGAAAGCGGCGTGGAAGACGCGCGGACCGCCATGCTCGCCAAGAATCTGAGAGCGGCCCTCGCCTTTATCCGCATGGAGCGCGGCGAGGCCTTCAGCTTCGACGAGGAAACGGCGTTGCTCTATGACGCAAAGGCTCCGGAGTATGTCCTCGCCGACTTCGACGCGGCGCTGGCGGAGATGGAGGCGCTAGCCCCGGGCGAGGGCCCGCTCAACCAACGCGTGGACGCCTTTCGCGAGTCGCTTGCGATCCCCGAGGAGAGACTGGAGGCCGTTTTCGCCGCGGCGATCGCGGAATGCCGCAAACGCACCGCGCCGCATATCGGCCTTCCGCCTTCGGAACGTTTTACGACAGGTTATGTGACGGACAAGCCCTGGAGCGGCTATAACTGGTATCAGGGGGATTATGAGAGCCTTATCGAGGTGAACACAGACCTGCCGGTGATCATCGACCGGGCGGTCGATCTCGGCTGCCATGAAGGCTATCCTGGCCACCACACCTGGAACGTTCTCATCGAGCGCGATCTCCTCAGCGAAAAGGGCTGGATAGAATACTCCGTCTACCCCCTTTTTAGTCCATTGTCGCTGATCGCGGAGGGGTCCGCCAATTACGGTATCGAACTTGCCTTCCCCGGCGAGGAGAAAATCGCCTTCGAGCGCGACGTCCTGTTCCCGCTGGCTGGGCTCGATCCGACGAAGGCCGAAACCCTCGCTGCGCTCAACAAGGCGTCCCGCAAATTGTCCCATGCGCGCAATCATGTCGCGAGGTCTTATCTCGACGGCGAAATTTCGCGTGAAGAGGCCGTCGAGATGGCGATGAAGTACGGCGTCACGTCGCGTGAGCGCGCCGAAAAGAGCGTTGACTTCATCGAGACCTATCGCGGTTACGTCATCAACTACAATCTGGGCCTCGACCTCGTGCGCGCCTATGTCGATCGGGAAGTCGCGGCCGGCGCCGACCCGTGGGACGCGTTCACGGCGATACTGACCGCGCCGACCTCCGCTTCGGACCTCGTCGCGGCGGGCTGATTTGGCGCGGCCGATGCGTTGGCGGCGGCTCGTCAAGAAATCGCACCGCTGGCTGGGTCTCGTCCTCGGGGCCCAGGTCTTCGTGTGGATGGCGTCGGGCGTCGTCATGAGTTGGTTTCATGTCAGCCTCGTGCGCGGGGAGACGGCGGCGACGATGGACTTCCCGATCGAACTGCAGGCGCGCAACTACGCCTCGCCTGGCGGGGCGATCGCCCAGATGGGCGGCGCGCACGAACTTCGCCTCAAGACATTTATGGGCAAACCCGTCTATGAAGTCGCCTATGGAAGCGAGCGCGCGCTGTTCAGCGCCCTGACGGGCGCCCGGATCTCGCCGATCAGCGAGGCGCAGGCGCGCAACGTCGCGCGGCGGGATTACATTGGCGAGGGCGAGATCACGTCGCTGCAACTGATTTATGATCCGCCTGCGGAGTACCGCGGCCGCGCGCCGGTCTGGCGGGCCGCATTCGACGATCCGCTGCGCACGCGGCTTTATATTTCGCGCGAGACCGGCGAGATTGAAGCGCGGCGCAACCGCGCCTGGCGGCTCCATGATTTCTTCCGTATGCTGCACATTATGGATTACGGCGAGCGCGGGAATTTCAACAATCCGCTGCTGCGCGTGGTGTCAGCAACCGGTCTCGCCTTCGCGCTGACCGGACTTGTCCTTGTTGTTCAGCACCTTATCGGCGGGCGATATCGTGACGACCTCTTGAGCCGGCGTGCGCCTAACGATGATTAAGGCGATTGCGGCGAAAGCTCGCCATGCGCCCGCTTAACGCCGCCCGCTTCACGTTGCCCGCTTATCGTTGATCGAAATGATCAGAACGCCAGCAACATCGGCTCCGGGCTCAAGGCGTCGCGCCCTTGATCGCCGCCTTCGTCCCGCGTCCGCGCGTCGTTGCGTTTGACGCAACGTTCGTTTTCCGCGCTGTCCGCGCCCGCGAACGAAAGATCCATCGAGCGAAGGCGGGCCTCATCAGGCAGTTTTTCGTCAAATCCGATCAGGATGAAGAAGCGGTCAAGGAGCGAGACGGCTTCGTGATCGGATTTCGACACCGACCTTTCCCCGACGTTCCAGGATGAAGATCCCATTAGCGGTTTGGCTTCAGCGGCCGACGCGGCCGCCAGAGCGACAGCCGCGAGGCCCGCTGCGGCAGTAAGGCTGTTCGACCGACTGATCTTAAACACGGCGCTCCCTCCATCTGACGAGCCAGCGGCATCATAGCGCGACATCGCGTCCCAGTCACCTCGGCTCATCGATTAAATGTGGCGATGTCAGGGCGATTTCAAGGCCTCTCGCGCCGGCGTGTAATCGAGACCGAGCGCGTTCGCGACCGCCTTGAAGGTGACGCGACCCCTGTGGACGTTGAGCCCGTTCAGCAGGTGCGGGTTGTCCTCGAGGGCCGCGAGCCCGTGATCCGCGAGTTGAAGGCCGAAGGCGAGGGTCGCGTTGTTCAGGGCGTGGGACGAGGTGAGAGGCACGGCCCCGGGCATGTTGGCGACGCAATAGTGAAGGACGCCGTCGATTTCATAGGTCGGCTCCTCGTGGGTCGTCGCCCGGGAGGTCTCGAAGCAACCGCCCTGGTCAATGGCGACGTCGACGAGCACCGCGCCCTCTTTCATGCCCGTGAGCATCTCCCGGGTGAGGAGTTTCGGGGCGCTTGCGCCCGGGATCAGAACCGCGCCGACGACGACGTCGGCCGCGTCCGTCTCCTCGTCGAGGGCCTCGAAGGTCGAGTAGCGGGTCTTGACGCGCCCGGAGAAGATATCGTCAAGCTCGGCCATGCGCCGCAGATTGCGTTCGAGGACGGTGACGTCGGCGCCGAGGCCGGTCGCCATCTTCGCGGCGTTGACGCCTACGACCCCGCCGCCGATGACGAGGACCTTCGCGGGCAGAACGCCCGGCACGCCGCCCATCAAGAGCCCGCGTCCGCCGCGGTGGGCGGTCAGCGCATAGGCGGCGGCCTGGATCGACAGGCGTCCGGCGACCTCGCTCATGGGCGCGAGAAGCGGCAGGCCGCCATGGTCGTCCGTCACCGTCTCATAGGCGATGCAAGTCGCGCCCGATGCGATCAGCCCCCGGGTCTGTTCGGGATCCGGCGCCAGATGAAGATAGGTGTAAAGGAGCTGCCCCTCGCGCAGGCGGGCGTATTCCGAGGGTTGCGGCTCCTTGACCTTGACGATCATTTCCGCGGCGTCGAACACCGAGGCCGCATCGGCGAGGATCTCGGCGCCGGCCGCCACGTAATCGGCGTCGCTGGCCTTCGCGCCGAGGCCGGCCCCCGTTTCGACCAGCACCTCATGGCCATGGGCGACGTATTCGCGCACGCTCCCCGGCGTCAGGCCGACGCGAAATTCGGAATTCTTGATTTCCTTCGGCACGCCGACCCGCATAGTCTCCTCCGATCAGATTTTTGACAAAGTCGTAGCAGATTGTTGCGCTGCTTGCGATACTGGACGGATTGTTGAAAAACGCCTTTCATAGCCTGAGATTAACAGGCGTATTCAAGCCTCGGCCTGTCGGGAGGGCCACGTTTCATGACGATCGTTCAAAAGGCGGCGCGCGTCGCGGCGCTTTTCTGCATGTTGGCGGCGGGCGCCGGAGCGCTCGCAGCCGAACCCGTACGTCAGACAAAGGGCGATTTCGAGGACAAGTTCCGCCAGCTCGACGAGAGTTGGCGCACGCCGAACATTTACCGGACGGCGTCGGGCGAGCCCGGTTTCGCTTACTGGCAGCAGAAAGCCGACTATCAAATCAAGGTCGCCCTCGACGAAGACGCGCGCCGCATCGAGGCGTCGCAAACCATCACCTACAAAAACAATTCGCCCGACAGTCTGCGCTATATCTGGCTGCAGCTCGATCAGAACCGGTTCCGCCGGGATTCGCTGTCGGAACGATCCTCGAGCTTTGGCGTTCCCGGCGGTCGCGGCCCCGGCGGGCGCGCGGGCTCGGGCGACGAACCGGCCAAGATCAGTTTCGCTGCGCTGCGCCGCCACCAGGCCATGAAGGATCGCGAGCTTGGCTACGAGATCGAGAGCGTCAAAGACGCCAAAGGCGGCGACCTCGCCTATTCGATCATCGGCACGCTCATGCGGATCGATCTTGAAAAGCCGCTCGGCCCCCGCCAGACGCTGACCTTCTCCATCGCCTGGTCGAACAACATTCTCGAGGAAAACGCCGTGTCGGCGCGCGCCGGATACGAGACCTTCGAAGACGGCAACGACATTTTCCTGCTGGCGCAGTGGTTCCCCCGCCTTGTCGCCTATTCCGACTATGAGGGCTGGCACAACAAGGAGTTCATCGGCCGCGGCGAGTTCACCCTCGAATTCGGCGATTACGAGGTCGAGATCACGGCGCCGGCGGACCACATCGTATCCTCGACGGGCGTCCTTCAGAACCCGGACGAGGTGCTCACCGAGGCGCATAAGGAACGCCTTGAGCAGGCGCGCTCGGCTGAGCGCCCGGTCTTCATCGTCACCCCCGACGAAGCGCTCGAGAAAGAAAAGCGAAAGGAAAGCGGTACGAAGACCTGGCGGTTCGCGGCCGAAAACGTGCGTGATTTCGCATGGGCCTCGTCGCGCAAGTTCATCTGGGACGCACAGGGCTACGAGCAGGGCGGCGACGTCCAGCCGTTCGTCTGGGCGATGTCTTTCTATCCGAAGGAGGGCGAGCCCTTGTGGTCGAAATACTCCACCCAGGCGATCATCCACACGATGGAGGTCTATTCGCGCTTTTCCTTCGACTATCCCTATCCGACGGCGCAGTCCGTCAACGGTCCGGTCGGCGGCATGGAATACCCCATGATCACCTTCAACGGGCCGCGCACGGAGCTTCAGGACGACGGCTCGCGCACCTATTC
>CAZBOC010000135.1:0-8094 GCA_964493225.1 uncultured Caulobacterales bacterium
CGATAAAATATCGCGACGACGGGCGCGTGAGCCTTACCTATTTCGGCGACTGCGCGGCCAATCAGGGCCAGGTCTTCGAAGCCATGAACATGGCCCAGCTGTGGAAGCTGCCCGTCGTCTTCATCATCGAGAACAATCAGTACGCGATGGGAACCAGCGTGACGCGGTCCCATTCCGAAACGCATCTCTACCGTCGCGGCGCGTCCTTCGGGATCCCGGGGATGGAGGTCGACGGCATGGATGTCCTCGCCGTGCGCGAGGCCGCGCGCGAGGCGATCGATCACGCGCGCGCCGGCAACAGTCCCTACGTCCTCGAGATGAAGACCTATCGCTATCGCGGTCATTCGATGTCGGATCCGGCGAAATATCGCACGCGCGAGGAGGTCGACGACATCCGCGAACATTCCGATCCCATCAAACGGTGCGAACAGCGCATCGCCGAGGCGAGCTTCGCCGTCGAAGGCGAACTGAAAGAGATCGACAAGCAGATCAAGGCGCGCGTCAAAAAGGCGGCCGATTTCGCGCTGGAGAGCCCTGAACCCGCGCCCGAAGAACTCTATACCGACATCCTCGCCTGACGACCGCGCCGGCCGGCGGATGCGTCGGCGGGTTTCGGAATAATTTTCGCAAAATTTTCGCCGTAATATTCGCCGGCGAGTCTCAAGCCGCTGATCCGCAAGGATTTTCGCACGGACCCGATGAAAAAATTCGTGTCCGCATTAACCAGTTTTCCTTACAGGCGGTTAATTCTGGAGCCGGTATGGTCCGCGCCACAGGGACTGTTGCATCTGGCGTTATGAGGAAGCCGCGCATGAAATTCGTGCAGAAATCGTATAAGGCCTTTGCGGCCGCATCCCGACCCGCTCTCTGCGCGTTCTCGCGCTCCCGAGACGGCAATATGCTGATCATGTTCGCCTTTATGCTGGGTGTGCTGATGATGTTCGCCGGCGGAGCCGTCGACTACACGCGCTTCAACACGATCCGCGCAGACGCGGTCGAATCCCTCGATGCGGCTGCGCTGGCGATCGCCCGCTACGACGAACTTGGCGGCCCTGACCTTGAAGGGCTTGAAGTCGGCAGCGCCGAGCGAAAGCAGGTTCTAAAGGATTTCGGGAAATCGCTTTTCCATGAAAACTTCGCCCATGAGGAATCCATCAAGGATCTCGACGTCGAATTCAACATCAACCAGGTGCGCATCTCCGCCTGCGCCAGAGGCGATATTCCCACCTTATTGCTGCATGTGGGCCGAAGGCTGATCGCCGACGGGCAGCCCGACGAAAACTATCGCAACATCAATCTCGACACCTGCGCGCAGATTACGCGCCGCGGCACGGGACAGGTCGAACTCGCCCTCGTCCTCGACGTTACGGGCTCCATGGGCAACCCTGCCGACAACGATTCCGATCAGTCGAAACTGGAAGATCTCAAGGACGCGGTCGATAACCTCCTGGAGGTGATGTACGGAACGGACACGAGCTCGCCGCATATCCGGGTCGGCGTCGTTCCGTTCAACGCCTATGTCAATCCGGGCGGCGCGGGCGACGATTGGGACGATGATTGGGAGGACACTGACGCCGAGGCCTACTATCACGGCGCCCACTTCTTCCACACGGACAGCGAGGGCCAGGTCGACGAAAACGTCCGTATGACGAACTCGAGCTATGTCGACGTCGCCCGCCTGGTCGACCCCGACCGCAAGGTCAACCACTACGATCTTTATGAATCAGCCGACGTCGAGTGGAGAGGCTGCGTGGAGGCGCGTCCCTATCCTCTCGACGAGCTTGACGTGGAGCCGGGCTCTTCCCCGTCGAGTTCGACGCTGACCGACGCGCTAATGGTGCCGTCGACGCTTCAAGGCGTCGACAGCAGCGACATCTACGCCTATCGCGCCAAACAGGCGTTCGAACGCGCGCCCTCCATGTCGCTCAGCGCGAGCGAGGTCGCTCAAGAGGAGAATACCCGCTGGGTCCCCTTCTTCCATCCCGACGAGCCCGACTGCGACAGCAATGCATGCAACTGGGACGGTTCGGAAGACGTCGAGTACACCATGACGAACGGCGTCGACCGGGAATTTCGAGCCTATGGCTACTTCTTCGACAGCCCGAACCAGGGCGACAGCGAAAGCGCATACAACAATGAAAACTTCATCGACGACGACGAATACACCGATGAGGATGAAGGGCTGAAGTTCGCCTACTACGCCGACGTCGTCTATGGCTGGCGCTATGCGGTCCGCGCCAATCAGGGCGATCTCAACGCCTACTGGGACAGCGTGCGCGAGATGTACGAAGAACGCTTTCTCGCAGACGATTACGGCGATCATGAATACCGCATCCGGAACTCCTATGTGGGCGTCTGGGACGAAGCCTCCGGCGCCTATCGCGGCAAGTACGACCAGAACCCGCGCGATACCGACCATGGAGAGGGCGCCAATCGTGATTGTCCGGAGCCGATCCTTCCGCTGACCGACAACCGGACGGACGTGGAAACGCACATGGGCACGCTTTCCGCCTATGGAAACACCAACGCCGCCAATGGCGCCGTCTGGGGATGGCGGCTTCTGGCGCCGGAGGCGCCGTTCCCGAACGACATCGATTACGACGACAATGACTGGCAGAAGGCGGTCATCATCATGACCGACGGCGTCAATGTCGCAAGCGGGGCCAGCACTCACTGGGACTCGCGCATGTCGGCCTATGGCTACGCCATCGAGGAGCGGATGGGCGACGGCGTCGACCGCGCCGGCCGGTCCGGAAACTTCAGCAGCGACCGCATGGCCAACCAGATCGACGAGAAGCTTCTGCGGGTCTGTCACCGTATGAAAGAGAAGAACGTTCTCGTCTACACGATTGTCTTCGGCCTTGATGACAACGACACGGAAACAGTCTTTCGCGCCTGCGCGACGCAGCCCGACGAACCCTTCTATTTCAAGGCCCCGTCCGGCTCCGACCTCGAACAGGCGTTCGGCGCCATCGCCGCCGATCTCGTCAACCTCCACATCAGCCAGTAAAGGGAGGACACCGGGATATGATCCGTGCAAGACTCTTCGGCGGTCCAATGGCGCGGACGCGGTGCGTCGGCGTTCGTATCGCGCGCGACCGCAGCGGGATGGCCGCCGTCGAATTCGCGCTCGTATTTCCGATGTTTCTGCTCGTGATGTTCTCGACTTTCGAGGTCGGCTGGTTCTATTTCGTCAATGCGTCCGTCGACGCGGCGACGATCGGAATCGCCCGGGAAATCCGCACGGGCCAGATCAAGGGCGATGACAATTTTGACGTGGAGGAATTCTTCCGCGAGGACGTCTGCCCCAAGCTGCAATATTTCGGAGACTGCGACCAACGCCTGACGGCGGAAGTCGAAGTCTTTCCTGATTTCGCCACGCTCGCGGCCGACACGAGCGCCGTCACCTGCCGCGACGACAATGAGAACGACGTCGACAACATCACGGTGGATCCCGGCGGCCAGCTCGATATAGTACGAATACGGATATGTCTGCTCTACGACACCCTGAATCCGGCGATCGGGATCAATCTCGCGGATGAAACGGGCAAACGCCGGATCACGTCGACATACATCATCCGGAACGAGCCCTACGACAAGAACAACAGGAATTTCGGCGACCCCTCCTCATAAGCGGCGTGCGAAGAGAACCGCGTTTCGAACCTCCATCGGCGCAAGCCGGAAAGCGACATCAAAATGCGCAGGAAACAAGACCTCAGATCCCTTGGAAAGAACGCTTCCGGCATCGCCGCCGTGGAGTTCAGCCTCATCCTGCCGATTATCGTCCTTCTTTTCTTCGGCATGCTGGAAGCCGCCGACGCGCTGACGGTCAGCCGGCGGGTCTCCAATGCGGCGAACGCCGTCGTCGACCTCGTCGGCCAGGCGGAAAAGATCACGCCCAACGAAGTCGAATCGATTTTTACGGGCGCGCAGAACATGATCGGGGACGTCGACGGAACCCAGGTCGAGATGACGCTGACCAGCGTCACGCGAAATCCGGCCGCTCCTGAGGAGATCATCGTCGAGTGGAGCGTCGACGAAAAGGGCGAGGCCCCCTACGCGCCGGGCGACGTCTTCACGTCGGTCGAAGACGAAGCCATCCTCGTCAGCGGCGTTTCCCTGCTCGTAGCGGACGTCACCTATACTTACGACACCGGGATCTCCAAGCGGATTCTCGGCTCGCCGCTGGTTTTCGAAAAACGCGCCAATCGCTGGCCCCGTATCGCGACCAACGTAAGGCAATGTCCGAACGACAATCCGGATTGCTGAACCCGGCAGGGGGCGGCGCGCCTTGTTGATCGACACGCCGGTTCGGCGCTAAAGACGCCGGCGCGGGGCGCGGGTGAACACGCGCTCGCCGCGGCGGGTCTGTTTATGGCGGCTGTTTCGGCGGTGAAAATCCTCCACGTCTTTCCAACCTTCGCGGTCGGCGGCCAGCAATTGCGTCTCGCAGCCCTGATCGAAGGTCTCGGCGCGGCCTTCCGCCATGTCATCCTTGCGCTGAACGGGGATCTCTCCGCGGCGGACCGCGTCGCCGGCGAGGCCGAGTTCGTTCCTCTTGTCACGAAGAAGTCGCCCCTGGTGAGCCCCTCCGCCGTGGCGGTCCTGAAGGACGCGATCGTCCGCCACGATCCGGATCTTCTGTGCACCTATAATTGGGGGGCCATGGAGGCGGTCGTTGCGAACGCCGTCGGGCCGCGAAAACCGCATATCCATTTTGAAGATGGTTTCGGTCCGGATGAGACGCTGGCGAAGCAGAACTGGAAACGCGTTCTGGTGCGCCGCGTTCTCCTTCGCCGGGCGACGCTCGTTGCGCCGTCGCGGGGCCTGGCGCGGCTGGCGCTGGAGCGGTGGCGGCTCGACCCGCGGCGCGTGCGCTATCTTGCGAACGGCGTTGAACTGGCGCGCTTCGCGGTAGAGCGAGACTATGACCGCGCGCCGGCGACGGTCGGCTCGGTCGGCGCGTTGCGCCCGGAGAAGAATTTCGCGCGCTTGATGCGAGCGTTTGACGCGTCTCAGGCCGCACGGCTTGTCATCATCGGCGACGGACCGGATCGCGGCGCGCTCGTGAGCGTCGCCGCCGGGCTCGGGTCGGCGGCGCGCATCGATCTCGCCGGCCGCAGCGACGCGCCGGAGACGGCCTACAGGGCTTTCGACATTTTCGCGATGTCGTCGGACACTGAGCAAATGCCGCTGAGCCTGATGGAGGCGATGGCCGCCGGTCTTCCCGTCGCGGCCACGGAGGCGGGCGATGTCAAAGCCATGCTTTCGGCGGAGAACCGGCCCTTCGTCGCCAAGCCCGGCGACGAGGCGGCGCTTGCGAACGCCATCCGGACCCTCGCGGGCGACAGCGATTTGCGCAGGCGTCTTGGCGAGGCCAATCAGGCGAGGGCGCGCACAGAATTCAGCCACGAGCGCATGATCGCCGAGCACAGGGGTCTTTATAGGTCTCTTCTCGTCTGAAGCCTCCGCGCCTCGCGCAGGAAGGCGTCGAACATGATCACGCTCCAAAGCTCCTGGGCGCAGTCGCGTCCGCCCGACTGGTGGGCGCGGGCCATGGCCTCGACCGCGCGCGGCTCGACAAGACCGCTTTCGCGCCAGGCGTCGGACGCGCGCAGTCGCTCAAGCGGGCCGTCGGGTTTGCGGAGCCAGGCGCCGAGCGGCAGGCCGAAGCCCTGCTTGGGGCGATAGAGAATGTCCTCCGGCAGCCGCGTCTCGAGCGCGGCCTTGAGGACACGCTTGCCGGTGGTCCTTCCGCTCGGCCCGGGACCCAGCTTGAATGCGGGGTCGAGGCGGCACGCCCATGCGACGAGTTCGTGGTCGAGGAGCGGCGGTCGGACCTCCAGAGCGTGCGCCATCGATGCGCGATCGACTTTCGTCAGCATCCGTCCCGGCAGCCAAGTGGCGAAGTCGATCGCCTGGGCGCGCGAGAGCGGATCGCGGGGGCTGTCCTCGTCGAGCGCGGCGTCGATGACTGTCGTTGGCGAATAATCTTTGAGCGTTGCTTTCAGGTCGCCGGAGAGCATCTCGGCGGCGCGCTCGGGAAGATTGACGCCGGCCGCGCGCAGATAGGCTTCGGCGCTTGTCTCGCCGAGGGCCTGAAAGGTCGTCTTGAAGCGCACGGGACGGGGCGCCCAGTCGAGCTTGGGCCAGATCGCGCCGGCCGCGCCGAACGTCGCGCGTCGCAAAGGCCCGGGCGCAAGCGAGCGCAGGCGCTCCTCCGCCGCATAGAAGGGATATCGTCTGTAGCCTGCGAAAATCTCGTCGCCGCCGTCCCCGGAAAGCGCGACAGTCGCATGGCGGCGGGCGAGGCGGCAGACCGCGTAGGTCGGCAGCGCGGACGCGTCCGCGAAGGGCTCGCCGAAGGCGCGCGCCGCGCGATCAATGTCGACGGCGAGGTCGAGCCTCGCAATCTCCTCTTGATGCTCGGTCCCGAAACGGGCGGCGACCGCCCGCGCATGCGGGCGCTCGTCATGGCTGGCCTCGTCGAAACCAATGGCGCAGGATAAAACGGACCCGCCGCCTTGCGCCATCGACGCCACCACAGCCGAGCTGTCGACGCCTCCGGAAAGAAAGGCGCCGAGCGGGACATCCGATATCATTTGTAAGCGGACGGCTTCGTCAAGCTTTTCCAGAAGCGTGCGCCGCGCCGAGGCGAAATCCGTGGCGGCCTCGGGCGCGAAGGCCGGCCGCCAGTAACGCCGACGGGAGGCGAGGCGGCCCTCGCCGGCGGTCAAGAATGTCCCCGGCGGCAGTTTGAAGACGCCGCGATAGATTGTTTTCGGATCGGGCACGTAACCAAAATGGAAATAGTCGCTGACCGCGTAAGGACAGATTTCAAAGGGCGCGAGGCCTGATGCGGCGAGGGCGGAGATTTCCGAAGCGAAAATCAGAAAGCCGTCCGGCGTCTCCGCGTAATAGAGCGGGCGTTCGCCGAGCCGGTCGCGGGCGAGGATGAGCGTGCGGGTTTTCGCGTTCCACCAGGCGAAGGCGAACATGCCCCTGAGGCGGTCAATGAACGGCGCGCCTTGCGCGTCGAGCCCCTCGGCGAGCGCTTCGGTGTCCGAGCGGGTCCGGATTGTCGAGCCCCGGGCGGCGAGGTCGCTGGCGAGCGCGGCGTAATTGTAAATCTCGCCATTGAAGGCGAGAACGCCGCCGCCGGACGCGGCGTGGTAGGGCTGCGCGCCGCCGGCTGCGTCGATGATCGCAAGGCGGCGATGGCCGAGGCCGACGCCCGGCGCCTGGAAAAAGCCTTCGCCGTCCGGTCCGCGATGGGCGAGAGCGCGCGTCATCCGCTCGAGCGCTTCGCGGTCGACCGGACGTTCCCCCCTCAGATCGACGATGCCGGCGAGGCCGCACATGCGATTATTCGCGCCTCCGGCGCGATCGCCCGAGACGGGCGGCGAGGAACGCGAGAAACGCGAAGACGCCGGCGTACAAAACGAGGCCGAGACCGTCGTGGTCGGCCGCAAGGCCCGCGTCGCCCCCCGAGACGATCGCCGCCGCAATGACGATCACGACCCGGAGGATATTGGCGAAAGCGGCCAGGGCGAGGCCTGCGGCGATCAGAAGGACGCGATTGCGCCAGCCTGCGAGGGCGTAATTGGCGAGGAATGTTGCGACCATCAGCGTCGAGATCGTCATGTGCAGCCCGGCGCAGGCCTCGGCTACGTGAAAGCGCCCGCCGGAGGTCGTGATCACGAACCGGTCGAGAGAGGCCGCCGGATCGATCACTGAAATGAGCGCGGCGCTCGCCTCGGCCGTCGCGACGCGCAGCACCGGCACCGCGCTCTCGCCGAACGGAACCATGAAAATCAGAAAGCCGAGCGGGAAGGCGATTTCGCGCGCGATGCGACGGCCGAAGATCATCGCGACGCCCGCAACGAGCGCGCCGACGATGGCGGCGTGCTGAATGATCTGCGCGTCGAGGGAGAGCCCGGCGGCGAGAAGCGCCGTCGAAGCTGCGACTGCGGCGGTCGCGAGAGGCCAGATCCTCGGCGCAAGAGCGCGCAGGCGATCGCGCTTCAGCCAGACCAGGAGAAGCGAAACCGGCGCGGGCGCCGCGCGCGGGGGGGCTGTCCCCCACCGCCGCGC
>CAZBOC010000136.1:0-8055 GCA_964493225.1 uncultured Caulobacterales bacterium
GCAGGAAAAGCTGGCGGTTGAGCCCGTCCTTATAGAGATCGTCCGGATGGCGGTTCGAGGTCGCGATGACGACGACGCCCCGCGCGAACAGCGCCTCAAAGAAGCGCCCGAGGATCATCGCGTCGGCGATGTCGGTGACCTGAAACTCGTCGAAACACAGAATGAGCGCCTCGGCGGCGATGTCATGGGCCGCGTAGGGGATTGGATCGTCGGGGTTGCGACGGTTATAGGCCTTGTGGCGGCGTCGCGCGACTGGATCCGCCGCGCGCCAGCCGGCGATCCGGTCATGGGCCTCGGCCATGAATTCATGGAAGTGCACGCGGCGTTTCGGTCCGCCTACGGTGTTGTTGAAGAAGAGGTCCATTAGAAGCGTCTTGCCGCGCCCGACGCCGCCCCAGAGATAGAGGCCCCTCGGCGGTCGGGCCCGGGCGAACAGTCCCCTGTCGACGCCCTTGTATCGCAGGAGGGCGCGGTGCAGCGCCTGCAGCCTTTCAGCGGCCGCCGCCTGCGCCGGGTCAGGCGTCAGCGCGCCTTCGCTGATCAGCGCCTTGTACCGATCGAGGGGGCCCCTCATCGCTGCGTCTATCGCCGGGCTCGCCGCCTTGGAAAAGCCCGCCCGCCGTGCCGGGCGCAAGCGACGCGCCGGCGACCTGCGCGAGGAGAAAGGCCGGCGCGTCGGCGATGCGGATCCCGGCGAATGTGTCGGTGAAGACGCGCGCGATCGTGACGGCCGGATTGGCGAAGGATGTCGATGAGGTGAACCAGTAGCCGGCCGTGATGAATAGGCCCACCGCATAGGGCGTCGCCTCGGGCCGGAAACGCACGCAGCCGAGGATCGTCAGGACGAGCCCGAAGGTCGCCGTCGCCTCGCCGATCGACTGGCCGGCGCCGCTGCGCGCTTTCGCCGACATCTGGGCGATCTCGAGGTCGAACATCGCATGGGCGAGCGCGACGCCGAGGATCCCGCCGGCGATCTGAACAGCGATGAAGCACGCGGCCATCGACGGCGCGAGCTCCTTTCTCAGGACGAAAGCGAGCGTGACGGCCGGATTGAAGTGGGCCCCCGAGACCGGCCCGAAAATCAGGATCAGGACAACGAGGCCGGCGCCCGTCGCAATGGTATTGCCGAGGAGTGCAATGGCGGTATTACCGCCGGCGAGCGCCTCTCCCATGACGCCGGACCCGACGACGATCGCCAGCAGGAGCGCCGTGCCGAGGGCTTCGGCGGCGAGTTTACGGGGCGTTGAATAGGCCATACGGTCCCAGGCTTACTTCCCGGCGAGGTAATCGTCGATCGCCGCGCGGATGTCTGCGAAGACCGCCTCGAACGCGGCGCGGATCTCAGCATCGCTTCCCGTCGCGACCGCCGGGTCGGGAACACCCCAATGCAGCATCTGCGGGCCGTCGGCGCCGCGGCGCGGCCAGGCCGGACAGGCCTCGGCGGCGGCGTTGTCGCAGACCGTGACGACGACATCCATGACCGGCGCGCCGTCGCCGGCGAATTCGTCCCAGCTCTTCGAGCGAGGGGCTTCACCGGAGACGGCGGGGTCTATGCCGTGGGCTGATAATGTTTCGAGGGCGTAAGGGTTCGGCGCGCCGGTCGGTTTCGAGCCGGCGGAATGGGCGCGCCAGGCGCCGGCTGCGACGTGGTTCATATAGGCTTCCGCCATGATCGATCGCGCCGAATTGCCGGTGCAAAGAAAGAGAATGTTCTTCATCGGCGCGCATTTCCGTCCTGCGCGATAATTTCCCGCGCCAGGATCGAGCGGTCCGGCTCTTCGCCATAGAGTTGCGTCTCCCCGTAGGAACGGAACAGCTCCCAGACCGCGCCCTCAGGCCCGCGGGCCCAGTATTTGTTGCTGGTCGCGTAACAGCAGCTGGCGTCGGCCTCATGCATCAGCCCCGCGTCGACGCCGCGCAGGCGCGCGGCGAGCTCGGTAAGTTCCTCGCCGGTTTCAACCTGTATTCCGGCGTGGTCGATTCCCGGGGATCCGCCATGTGCCGATAACGAGACGTTGGCGCGCGGGTCGTCGAGCATCCACTTGGCGTAGTCCGTTTTCCGGATGTCCGGCGCCTGTCCGAACATCGCGGCGTAGAAGGGGATTGAGGCGTTCAGGTCCTCGACCTTGATGTGGACGTGCAGGCGCTTCATGTCGCTTCCTCCATTGTCAGGTAAGGGCCGCAGAGCCGGGGATCGCCCTGGCAGCAGTCGCGCATCAGAAAACCGATCAGCGCGCGAAGGCCGCCGTAATCGGCGGCGTAAAAAATTCGGCGGCCCTCGCGGCGCGCCTCGGCGAGGCCCGCCGCGGTCAACTCCTTCAGATGGAACGACATGGTCGGCGCGGGGACGCCCACGGCCGCCGAAAGGGCTCCGGCGGCCAAGCCGCGCGGTCCCGCCTTGATGAGTTGCTGGAGCGTTTTCAGGCGGGTCGGCTGGGCAAGCGCTGCGAACGCCGATGTCGCTTCTCTCAATTCCATAATTCCATAATTATAAAAATATCAGAGCGTGTCAACTGGTCAGCGCTAAAGCAAGGTTTCGCTTCGTCCCGCCGGCCGGTCGTTAGAGTTTTATCAATCCGACAAACCGGGCCTTAGGACCTGTCATCTAAAAATGTATGCAAGCGCTTTGGAGCGGAGAGGCGGAATGGGCCGCGCCCTGATTTCATGTTTCGTTGTTGTTTGCGCCTTCGCATCGGCGCCGGCCATGGCGAACACCTCGTCCTTCGCCGTTTTTCCCGACCGGATCTTCACGACGCCCGGCGTTATTTCCGGCGCCAACCTGTTCGGAAATACGCCGGCGGAGGCGACTTTCCTGCCGGGATCGATCGCGCTGTTCGACTTCGGGGAGGACATCTCGTCCAACACGTTCATGTTCGACGTGACGAGCCTTGCGGGGCCGACGGAGATTTCCGTGCGGTATGTCGATCTCAACGGGCTCTCGGTGACGGAGACGGCGCCGGGATTCTTTCCCTTCGCATCGCCGATAGACGTGGTGTTTTCGGTGACGGCGCCGGGCACGTTCACCGTGCCCAGCAACTCCTTCGTCGGCGCATGCGGCGCGATCGGCGGCTGCAACTCCGTCTTGCTCAACGTCACCGGCGCGAACAGCTTTGCGTCCAACGTTGTCTCGTCGGCGCCGGAACCGGCCGCGTGGGCGCTGATGGTCGCGAGCTTTTTCGGCGTCGCCCTCCGCATGAAGTCCATCCGACGGCGCGGCGGCTTCAGGGCTGAGCCGCTCGTCGCCTGATCAGCCCCGCCGCGACTGTCTCTAGTCCGCAGGTTTCGGGCGGTTCACCATCATTTTCTTGATTTCGGCGATCGCCTTGGCCGGGTTGAGATCCTTGGGGCAGACCTGTGCGCAATTCATGATGGTGTGGCAGCGATAGAGCTTGAAGTCGTCTTCAAGCGCGTCGAGGCGCTCATTCGTTTTCTCGTCGCGGCTGTCGTTCAGCCAGCGATAGGCCTGCAGGAGCGCGGCCGGTCCGAGATATTCATTCTCGCCGCCCTTGTTGTCGCCGTTCCACCAGTATGACGGACATGCTGTAGAACAACACGCGCATAGGATGCATTCATAGAGACCGTCCAGCTTTTCGCGGTCTTCCCGCGACTGCAGGAGTTCAGTCTCGCGACCCTGGGTGTCGGCCTGGAGGAACGGCTGGATATAGGCGTGCTGCTCGTAGAATTTCGTCAGGTCCGTAACGAGGTCCTTGACGACCGGCTGGTGCGGCAGCGGATAGACGGTTACGTCGCCAGCGCCGAGTTCGTCGATCCCCTTGGTGCAGGCAAGCGTGTTCGCGCCGTTGATGTTCATGGCGCAGGAACCGCAAACCCCCTCGCGGCAGGACCGGCGAAAGGCGAGGCTCGGATCGGTTTCGTTCTTGATCTTGATCAGCGCGTCAAGGGCCATCGAAACGCCGGCGACGTCAACCTCGTAAGTGTCAAGCCGGGGCGTCCCGGACGCCTCGGGATCGTATCGATAGACCTTGAAGGCGCGGTAATCGGGCGCATGACCGTTCTCGGTCTTCGACCGGTCAGCCCTGTAAAACTTGCCGTTCTTTGAGACCTTTGAGTTTTTTGGGAGGGTCAGTTGAACCATGCTGCGGATCGCCTCGCATCTTCTCGTTATTCTTAGCTAGCAGTTTTGAAGCGCGGATAAAGAGCGCGCAGCGCCGCAGGGGGGGGTGGGCGTCGAACAGCGCAGGGCCTCAGGACGGCAAAGCGATGAAATTGAATCCGCCGAAGGGATAGGTCCGATGGGCGCGGTGGGTTTCAAGGCTCATCGGCGCGCCCCCGCTCAGGGCCGTTTCGGGCGTATAAACGGCGTATTCGAGCGCATCCGTGAAATGCCGAAAAAGCGCGTCGCCCGCAAAACCGCCCGCCTCAAGCGGCCTGGCGGGTCCGGATTCAAAGATCACCAGGGGACGGCTGACCGACATGGTCCGTTCGCCGCCCTTGATGACGCCGAGTTCCGCGCCTTCAGCGTCGATCTTGAGGACGTCGATCCGCCGGCCGGGCGGCAGGCTCTCGTCGAGCGTTCCAATCTTGACGGTGATTTTTTCGCTTCCCTCCCGGCCGTCGCCGCGCCGGTTCAAGCTGTTGTAACCGGCTTCGCGTGCGTTGATGAAGAAATCCGCCTCGCCCGGTTCATCGGAAAGGGCCAGCTCGTGGATCTCGATGTCCGGAAATTTGCGCCTCAGTCGCGCAGCCTTGTCCGGCGTCGGCTCGAACGCCGCATGTTCGCCCCCGGGCGCGAGCCGAACGAATTTCGCAAGCACGGAACCGATATGACAGCCGACGTCGACGCAATTGAAACCCGGCTCGACGAGCCGCTCGATCGCCCTGTCGAGATGGATGTCGTCGAGGTAAAGGCGGCGCAGACCGGGCCGCGCCAGCGCACGCAGCCGCGCGGCCGGGTGGAGCACGGCTTGCTCGACGAAAGGCTGCGCCGGCGTATTGATGATCATCCGCTTCACGCTTTGAAGCATCGACGCCTTGTCCTTGAGGACGTCCTCTCAACGCGGCGGACGGTCGCGCCTTCGCGCAGATTGAAACCTGCGCGAACGATCGGTTTCGGCTTCGGCGCTCACAACGCGCGCCTGACCGGCCTCAGGTCGTCGAATTCAGCAGTCTTCTTTTCAGCCTTCGCCATGTAGGCCTTTTTGATGTCTTCGCCGTTCAGCATCGACGCGTTCCAGAGGCCGACATAGTCGAGCGCGTCAGCAGTCGAATGATCCCGGGCGTAGTTGATCATGCGTTTCGCCCCCGTGACGGCCAGCGGCGAATGGGCCGCGATCCGCGAGGCAATGCCCATGACCGCGTCCAGCATCTCCTCGGCGGTCTCGTAGACCTCGTTGACCAGGCCGATTTCCCGGGCCTTGTCGGCGGCGAGCCGCTCGGCGGTGTAGGACATCTGGCGCGCCCAGCCTTCCGGGATCAGTTTCGCGAGCCGCGGATAGGTGCCGACGTCCGCCGTCATGCCAATCGCCGTCTCCTGGATGCAGAAGAACGAATCGCGGGTGGCGTAGCGGCAGTCCGCGGCGGTCACGAGGTCGACCGCGCCGCCGATGACGCCGCCTTGACAGGCGGCGAGCACCGGCATGCGCGCGTTCTCGAGGCTGGAGAAGGCCTCCTGCAGGGAGCGCACGTGATGGAGAAAATTCTCCGCGTTGACATGCCTGTTGTGCGCGTCGCCGTCGAGGTCGCCTTCCATGAAAACTGATATGTCCATGCCGGCGGAAAAGTGTTTGCCCTCCGACGACAGGACGAGGACGCGGGCCCTTGCTTCGTCGGAAATCTCGTTCACCGCGGCCGGCAGCTCCGACCAGAACGCCCGGATCATGGAATTCGCCTTTTCGGGCCGATTGAAGCGGATATGGGCGATATGGTCGGCGATCGTCAGGTCGAAACAGGTGAAAGCCATGGCGGGTCTCCCGGATTGCACGCGATGAGAACAAACGTTATGGCGCGCGCTGGCGCAAGACCGGCTCGCACGTTGTCCCGAGCGGCTTCATGGGATCCCGAGCGACATTGAAAGCGAAAGGCTCGCGCCGGGGGCGAGGACTTCGCCGCCATAGCCGGTGACGCGGTCGGTCAAGGCGCCGGGCAGGTGCGTGACGGGCTCCAGACAGAAATATGACGCGCGCGCCGGCGCGAAGAGATGTACGATCAGCGCGTCGGATTTCACAAGAATGTCGCGCCCCGCGCTCCTGATGCCGGCCTCGCCGTCGAAGCCGGCATAGGCGTGGTCGCGCGTCTCGGCGGGAAGGGCTGCGAAACGGCCGGCCCCGAGGGCGTCGGGAAGGGGCGATAGCCTTCCGCGCGCGGAGCCTTGCGGCGGCGTCCAGAACCTGCGCGCGGCGAACCGCACCGCGATGTCGGCGCGGCGCGGAAAGAACGGATGAAGCGCGAGGCCGCCCGGCATGGGCTCGTTTCCGCTGTTCTTCAGACTGAGCGTTACGGAAAGTCCCCCTTCGGACAATTCAAAGACTTGCCGCGCCTCGTAGGGAAACGGATAGCGCCCCGCCTCCTCGGCGCCGTGCGCGAAGCGGCATTCGAGCCGTTGGTCGGTCCGTTCAAGGATCTCCCAGGGCGAAATCCATCCCTCGCCGTGGAGGGCGCTCGACGCATCGCAAATGGGCAGCGTGGGACCGACCGCCCAGCGACGCCCGGCGAAGGAGATCCCGCCTTCGATCCGCCCGAAATAAGGCGCACACGGATAACACGCCGCATTGCGCGGATCGCGCGCGACGGCCGCCTCGTCGCCGGACCGCAGGATGTCGGCGCCTTTGCAGCGGAACGAAAGGATCGCGCCGCCGTGGTCCGGCGCGACGTCGAGGTCATAATCGCCGGAGCTGATCGTGATCACGGACCGCCCCCGATCACGCGCCGGCGCGGCCGGCCAAACGCCCGCGACCCGGCCAGACAAGGCGCAGCTCAACCCGGGGCGAGACGAGCGGCCACCAGAAACTGTGACAGACGGGTAAGCCGCTGCGCGGGCCGGCGATGTGATGAGAGTTCGCAAGAAACCGGATCGCGCAGCCAAAAAACAGCGCCAGCTGGCGGGCGAGATAGGGCGGGTGGTTCGGATCCGATGCGAAGGCCCCGCGCAGACCCATCGTTCAGTACACCCGCGCTTTGGGCTCGATATAGTGCATTTCGTCCGACATCGTATAATCGTGAACGGGACGGAAATCGATCGTCGCGCGCCCGTTGGAGAACCAGGCCGCGGTGTGTTTCATCCAGTTCGCATCGTCGCGTTCGGGAAAATCCTCTCGCGCGTGGGCGCCCCGGCTTTCGGTCCGGTTCGCCGCCGATTCCATGGTCACGACGGCCTGGGCGATCAGATTATCGAACTCCAGCGTTTCGACGAGATCGGTGTTCCAGATCATTGTGCGGTCGGTGACGTTGATGTCGGGCATCCCGCCATGGACGTCGTTGATCAGTGTGCGGCCTTCCTCGAGCACTTCACCTGATCGGAAGACGGCGCAGTTGTTCTGCATGACCTTCTGCATCTGCGCGCGAAGCTCGGCCGTCGGGGTTCCGCCGTCGGCGTAACGGAACCGGTCGAGGCGGGCGAGCGCCTCCTGGCCGGCGCCTTCGGGGAGCGGACGGTTCGGCGCCTTCGGGTCGACGATGTCGCCGCAGCGAAGGCCCGCCGCCCGGCCGAATACCACGAGGTCGATGAGCGAATTGGAGCCGAGCCGGTTTGCGCCGTGCACGGAGACGCAGGCCGCCTCGCCGATGGCCATCAGGCCCGGTACGACGACTTCCGCGTCGTCGCCGCGCTTGGTCATGACCTCGCCGTGATAATTCGTCGGGATGCCGCCCATATTGTAGTGGACCGTCGGCAGGACCGGGATCGGCTCCTTCGTGACGTCGACGCCGGAGAAGACCCGCGCGCTTTCCGAAATGCCCGGCAGGCGCTCGGCGAGCACCGCCGGGTCGAGGTGATTGAGGTTCAGATGAATATGGTCCTCGCCCGGCCCGACCCCGCGGCCCTCACGGAGCTCCATTGGCATGGCGCGGGAAACGCCAGCGCGACTCGCCAAGTCCTTC
>CAZBOC010000137.1:0-8023 GCA_964493225.1 uncultured Caulobacterales bacterium
CGCGGCGGCGTCCGGAACGCCCAAATGGCCGCCGCGACAGTGATCCCGATCACACTCACCTGCGCCCACCGGGGCGTGGACGGCGCGGTGGGCGCCCGTTTCCTGGCCGCTTTCAAGGGCTTCATCGAAGAACCCGCCGCGATGCTCCTGTAGGGCCGGCCCTTCGCCAGGCCTTTACGGCGCGTTTCGGCGCATGGCCCGCAGCGTTCGGCGGTCGAACCAGCGATCGAGCGGGCCCGTGCGGGGACGGACGCCGGGCAATGCGTTGCGTGTAAAGATTGTCGTGATTTCCTCCGGCAGGGCGGCGAGACCGTCGCGCTTCAGTATCGGATAGAGGATCTGGTTTTGCACGTGTCGGCGCGAGTACCGCTCCAGACGGCGAAAGTAGAGTTGCAGATCGCGTAGCGAGAGCCCCAGACTATCGAATTCGAAGAGCGCCCCGACCGCCACCGCGATCCGATCCCTGTGGGCGTCGTCATCGCCGCCTTTCAGATCGGTCAGGAGCGCATAGGAAAGCAGCCCGTCCTCGCCGACGGCCCCTACCGGCAAGCGGAAATTCTCGCGGCGCAGGCTTTCAACGCATTGACCTGACAGGGCGTAGAGATTGCCGCTGAGATAGTGATTGGCGAACAGCCGGCGCGACCATTCCCGACGGCTGCGTCCCGCCGCGGGAAGCGCCGCAGCGCCTAATGCGCGCGGGTTCGCCTCGAATGCGGCGGCGAGGGCGGGAAACGCCCCCGCCGCCGGGCGGACGTCGCCGTCCAGAAAGACATGCATCGACGCTTCGCCGGCGCATTCATGGAGGTAAAGGTTCCACGCATTCGCCTTATCGGCCACAGCGAGTTCATGGACATGTATGCGCGGGTTCGCCTTCGCCGCGGCATGCGCAAGGGCCGCGGTCGCATCATTCGATCCGTTCTCCATGACATGAACCGGGATCGCGCGGCCGGCGGCGGCCGCGTCAAGCGCCTTCAGGCAGCCCGGCAGTCGCCGCGCTTCGTTATGGGCGAAAATGCAAACGGACCATGCCACGCGCGCGACCCCCCGCGTCCTTCAGGACGGATGCGCGACAGTCGCGAACTTCGGGCCATGGTCGCGACGCGCGGCGGTTCGCTCAGGGCTTGGTCTTTTCCTCTTCGCAGGGGTCGGATTCACGCAGCGGCTTTGCAATCGGTTCCGGCCAGACTTCCTGCGCCTCGTCGAGGCGGTCGTCCAGCCACCCCCAGCGGCGGCGCAGTCCCCGCAGCCACGGTCGCGTCGGCGGGGCGACGATCCCCAGGAGAATGAGGCCGATGAACACGAAAACGACGCCGAAGGGGATCGGCGATATGGCCGCCACCGTTCCGAAAAGGATCAGCAACAGGCCGAGGACGCCGGCCAGGACTCTGAAAATGATCATCAATACCTCGTGGCCCTCACGCCATTATCGCGAATCGCAAAAACGCCTTAGCACAAGGGCCCTAAGCGCGGCACTCATTTCAAACCGGGCATCGCCCGGGCGCGCCGAGGCGGGGATAGGCATCGGAAAGGGAACGGGCGAGGCCGCGGGTCTGGCGCGCAGCGCCCCGAGCGTTCACATGAGTGGCGTCGAGCCACAGGGAGGGTTCCTCTTGAACGCGCCGCCCGGCGGCGAGGATCGGTCCTCCGATCTCAAGGGTTTCTTCAAGCGCCGCCGGAAATCGGTCCGGCGCGCGATAGGCGGGCAAATACACGTAAGCTGTCGCGGCGCCGCGCGCGGCTGCGAGCCGCGCGGTCCGCGCGAGATAAATGCGCGCAAAGCGGTACTCCAGCACCCGCAGCGGCGGTGGTGAGACAAAGAGGGGTTTTTGGTCGGCAAGTCGGGCCGCGCGCATCGCCTCAAGCCGCTCAGGGGAAACGGTTCGGTCCCGATTGACGAGCGCCCCGTCGATCAGCCTCAGCTCCCTCGTGCGGTCCAGATGCGCGCCCGGATAGGCGCCCGCGTCGAATTTTTCGCGCAGCGGCGCCATCGCGAGTACGTCGCGCGCAAACAGCTCCGCTTGGCGGCCCGGGAGCCTTGCAAGATCGGCGATGAAATTGGCGTTGATCGCGGCTGGCGCCGTCAGGATGTCGTTCGCATCCGCAATCCGGCCGAAGCCGCGATGGGGAAGTCGCGTCTCGATCTCGTTCAGTTCAATGACGATGAGCGCCGGCCTCTTGGCGCGCAGGATCTCCTTGGCGATCGCATAATGCATGTTCCTGCCCATCTCCGGCACCGAGAAGTTCGCGACATGGATCCTTCGGCCGGTTTGCGCGCAATAGAGCTTTTCGAGCAGCGGCGCGGACAGCCCCCCTCCCGTGCGCGACGTGCCGATCAGCGCAAGATCCACCGGCGTCGGATCGAAATGCAGGCGCTCGTAGATCCAGTCGGTCTTGCGCGTGGTGACGTTGTCGTAGTTCTGAAAGCGGTGATACCGGTCATGGGGCGCGACAGCGCTCATCCCCAGAAGAGCGAGGACGGCGATCGCGACCGCGATGAGGAAACCGGTCGTTGAAAGAGGACGTTCCATTGGCGCTCAGAAGTTGAAGTAGATGAAGGCGGCGGGCTTCCATGCCGCGGCGATCCCCCCCGCGAGAAGGGTCGCCGTCGCAATCGCGGACATCGATGTCGGGCGCAGAACGCGCGCTGGCCGCGCTCGCGAATCGGGAAAGGGTTTGGCGAGGTCGTCCGTATAGCCGGCGACCTCGAGGCTGTTCGGGGCGTAAAGGGCGAGCGCCATGGCGAACGCGATCATGGCTGCGAGATGGGGATCGCCGGCGGCTCCGTCCAAGCGGACGAGGCCGGCGATCACCGCTCCTGCTGCGGACATATCCTCGGCGCGGAAGAAAATCCAGGCAAGCATGACAAAGGCGAGGGTCGCGGTTCGTTTCACAACTTGCGCGCCCGCGTCATTCCAGCGGTGGAACGACGGCGCCCACAGGCGCAGGGCGTGATTGGCCGTGATCAGGCTCGCATGGATCGCGCCCCAGATGACAAAGGTCCACGCTGCGCCATGCCAGATCCCGCCGATCAGCATGGTCAGAAAAATGTTGCGCAGACGAAATAGCTGGCCGCCGCGATTGCCGCCTAGGGGAATGTAGACGTAGTCGCGCAGAAAATTCGAAAGCGTGATGTGCCAGCGCCGCCAGAATTCGATGATCGAACGGGCCTTGTAGGGCGAGTTGAAGTTGACCGGCAGGCGAATTCCGAGCATCGCGGCGATCCCGATCGCCATGTCGCAATAACCGGAAAAGTCGAAATAGATCTGCGCCGTGTAACCGATCGTCGCGGTCCACGCCGCGGCGGCGGAGAGCGGCTCGCCGGCCGCAGCGGCGGCCCAGATCGGATCGACGCCCCGCGCGATGGGGTCTGCGATGAGCGTCTTCTTCGCGAGACCCATGGCGAAGACCATTAGTCCATAGGGAACCATGTCCAGATTGACCGGTCGGCGGGCGAGGGCGGCGAATTGCGGCCGGGTCTGACTGTGGTGGACGATGGGCCCGGCGATCAGCTGGGGAAAGAAAGAAACGAAAAGCGAATAATCCCGCAGGTTCTTTTCGCAACGGCGGGTGGTCCAGCAATCGACGAGATAGGCGATCTGCTGAAATGTGAAGAAGGAGATCCCGAGCGGCAGGACAAGATTTTGCAACGAATGCGCCGCGCCGGCGAGGGCGGCGATATTGGCGGCGGCGAAATCGAAATACTTGAACCAGAAGATGATCGCGAGATTGAAGGCGACGCCGCCAATCAGGGCCGCGCGGCCCGCAAAGGGACGCCGTCTCTCCGCGGCCGCCCTGCCGAGCAGAAAATTGACCGCGATCGAGCCGGCAAGCAGCGCGAGGTGCTCCGCGCGCCACTGGGCGTAAAAGAGCGCGGAGGCGATGAGAAGGAACGTCACCGAGGACTCTGGCCGCCCGACGGATCTTAATACGTAAAAGCAAAAGAGGACGGCGGGCAGAAATAGAAAGAGGAACGGATAGGAACTGAAGATCATCGGCGCGGGAAAAATTCAAAGCTCCGCCGATCACCATGATGGTTAAGCTTTCCCGTTTCCTTAATGGGCCTCGTCGCCTGCGCGGCTCATGAAAAAAAGCCCCGGCCGGAGCCGGGGCTTTAGTGGGTGGAGAACCGGCGGCGCTTCAATGCGTCGCCTACAAATAGTGAACCAGGACGACGTTGCGAGTGTCCCTGCGAGCGAGCCCCCGCGCTCGTGATGCCTGCTTTCCCGTGTCGCCCTTCGCCGTCGGTCAGCTTAGCCCCGCCTTCCGACAACTCGCGACCGTACAGGCATTTTAATCAAACGCTATCATTTTTGTTGCAGTTGCGTGACAACGCGCGGCGGCTGTTGCTGTTGTGCAACTTATGGGAGGATCCGGCTTAATCTTAACATAGTGTAATCTTCTTCGCAGGCCTCTGCGATCGCCTCCAGGCGCGGTGTCAAGGACACCGACGTTTCCACATAGGGCCGAAATCCCGTCGACTGTTCAACCGCGTCATACCAGTGCGGCGCCCAGACGCCGTCGGAAGCGCGCCGGCCCTTCGGCCAGGAAAGCATCTTCTCCGTGAAGGGGATCTCAATGGCGGCGCACAGGGCGCGCAGCATCGCCTCCGGATCCTTAAGAATGTCGGCGGCGTCAACGACGGGACAGCGCCGGTCCTTGGCGTTGAGTCGTTCGAAGATGCGGCGTTGCACCTTGAGGCTGTTCACGATCGGCGCGACGTCGTCGTATTTCCGGGCGTAGGAGGCGACCATGGCCCGCGGGTTGCGAATGAGAAGAAACGTGCGTTGAGCATCCGTCCAGTCGAGCGGGAGTTCCTCGCCTGCGGAGAAGTGATAGGCGATGTGCTTGTGGAAGACGACCGACGCGGGCTCGAGAGCCGGTCCGTTCAGCAACGCGACCACGCCTTCGAAAGTTGGCGGAAGAGCTGCGATGCACGCCTCTCGCATCGGGTGATCGGCCCCCGTGCGCGTGAGGTAATAGGAATAGAAGGGCTCGTCGACGACGGTCGTGTCGGGCCGGTTTTCGAAACTGCGCATCATCGTGGTCGAGATGTTGCGCGGTCCCGCCCACATAGCGACGCGAATGGGTTCGGTCATTTCAACCCCGCTCCTGTGACTGACTTCAACGAAGGCTTTTGAAAGCCCGGGGGCCCCGCAAAGAGTGGGTTTCCACAACGGTGTTCGGCGCAGGCCGCCGCCGCTCCGTCGGCGGTGAAGCCAAGCATATCCGGCGAGCGAGAGTCCAGCCGGCCCTTCACGGCGTTCTTGCGCGGGATCACGTTGGCGAGACGGACCGCGCGAGGTCGTTGCGCTGATCGTCCGGGCGCGCCAGAGCTTGTTTGCGAAAACTGATGAAATTCCTGAAGGAGACGCGTAATGAAAACACTGGCTATCGCAGTAACGGCCGCTGCGGCGCTTTTCGCGACGGCGGCGCCCGCTCAAACAACGAGCACTGACAGTTCCCTGAAATCGACGGCCATCGATGATGTTGAGGCGGCGCTCGGCGCGTTGCGCGCCGGCGATTTCGCCGAAGCCTCGTCGCGGCTCGAGCTCGCCCAGCGCAACGCAAGCCGGCTGAATCTGCGCAAGATTTCCAATGATCTTGCAGCTGCGGCCCCGGACTTCCGATTCGAAGCGCCGAAATTCGCCCTATCGCGGTCAGCAACGCTGCAATTTGATGAAATCACCGCCGCGCGGAACGTCGCGGAAAGCCTCGCCGTCGGGCCCGACGGGAGCAGCGTCGCCCTTCGCGTGATCGTGGACGAGGATGCGATGGAGAAATTCGGCGAGGCCGCCAACGACGAAGCGATGCTCGAGGCGGAACAGCTTGAGCGCGTCGAGATGGCCGGCGCGCCGGCCGTGAAGCGCCGCGGCGAAGACGGATCGCTCTCAATACTGATCATGTCCGAAAAGGACCAAGCGCTCATCGAAGTCGACGGCGACGAGGAAGAAAGCGTCATGGCGCTTGTCGAGGCGCTGGAGAACGCCGCGCCGAGGTGAGCGGCCGGGGCCGGGCGACGGCCCCGCCTCGCGATCCGGCGCGCGCGTCGCGTCTAGGCAGCAGCCCGCTCCGGCGTTACAACTCCGATGGGTTTTTGAAGACGCGGGAGCGGCGCCGTGAGCCGCGCGACGGGACTGCGTCGAACACCTTGGACGCCGGGGATGCGGGGGGATATCGAAGAGCGAGCGAGGACAGCGCAACGCTTCGTTCTGTGGCGTTCGCTGGGTCTTTTGCGCTGGTTGAAGCTCGCGGGTCCGGACCGGCACCTGCTCGCGCCGGTCGCCTACTATCGCCATGTGCAACATACGCGCGAGGACGGCGAGAGGCGGGGGCCTGATGCGATTGTCGGCCATTTCGTCAGCGCCGCGGAGCGGCGCATGGCCTCCATAGAGAAACTGGAAAATCTCAGGCGCGACGCCTTCTATCACTTCGCCCTCGCGCGTACGAAGTACTACGACGAGGCGCTCCGCGCGGCGATCAATGAGGGCTTCCACGAGGTTGTTTTTCTCGGCGTCGGCATGGACACCCGGGCTTTCCGTTTCCGCCAACAGATTGACGCGGCGGGCGCCCGCGTCATTGAGACAGATCTCGCGCCATGGATTTCGCGGCGGTCGCGGTTTTGCCGCGGGCTGATCGGGCCGCAGCGTTTCGTGCAATGCGCATTTGATCTTGAGGCGGATGATATTCCCGAGGCGGCGCGCCGGGCGGGTCTGGACCTTGAAACCCGCGCTTTCGTTATCGCCGAAGGCGTCACGCCCTATGTCGCCAGGCGCGGATGGGAAGCGTTCCTGCGCTTTTTCGGCGCGTCCGCAGCGCCGGGAAGCCGTCTCGTATACGACGCGAAGCTCGCGGCCGCGCGCTCGGCGGACGCGGACGCGGACGCGCCCGGCGCGCTTTTCCGAATGCCGCGCGAACGCGCGCGCATCGACGCCCGGCACGCGGCGTTCGGTCTTGTTGTTCGCCAAGCGCGCATGAGCGCTGAAATCCAGGCGACGCTCGCCCCTTATCCGGCGCCGGTTTTCGATCAGGATGTCGTCATCGTCGTTGAAGCCCCGCCGGCCTGACGCCGGATTCAGTCCAGCCCGAATTTTTCAAGCGCGGCTTTTGCAATCGGCTCTCCCCATTCCTGGACAAAATGACCGGCGTCGGGGATTTCCATGGGTTCCGGGCAGTTCCTGATCATTCCGCGAAGGGCCTGCATCGCTGGCGGGCCGAGGACGGGGTCCTGCATGCCGATCGCCATGAAGCTGTCGCCCGACCATTCCGCTGACCAGAATTCGCGCGCTTTCAGCGAAGTCACGACGCCTTCGCGAGAGGCCGGCGTCAACTCCGCGTCGCCTTCGCGCAGCATGACGAGTTCGGGAAAACGCCTGACCCCGCCTTTATAGGACTGGTCCGGGAACGGGGCCGCGTAGGCCTGCGCTTCGGCGTCGCTCAGCACCGGCGTGGCGCGCTTCATGAGGCCCGCGATGTCGAGATCCGGATTGGCGCGGTTGTAGGCCCGCCAGCCGGCGAAACCCTCGCCGGCGCTCTCGCCCGCCGGGAGACCAGTGTTCATCACGATGAGCCGGGTGTATCGCTCCGGCGCCTCAAGCGGCAGGGTCAGCCCAAGGAGCCCGCCCCAGTCCTGCACGACCAGACAGATGTTTTTCAGATCGAGGCGTTCAACAAAGGCGAGGAGCGCGTCCCGGTGGAAATGGTAGGTATACGTTTCATCGTCGACCGGCTTGTCGGATCGCCCGAAGCCGAAAAGGTCCGGCGCGACCACGCGATGGCCCGCGCCCGTGAACACCGGGATCATCTTGCGGAAGAGATAGGCCCAAGTCGGTTCCCCGTGAATGCACAAAAACGTCGTCTTCGCGTCTGGCGGGCCTTCGTCGACATAGTGCGTCCGCAGGCCCTCATAGCCGGCGAGGTCCTCCACGTAACGCGGCCGATAGGGCCAGCCGGGGAGCTTCTCGAAACGAACGTCGGGCGTGCGCAGGGCGTCGATGGGCATGGGATGGATCCTTTCGGTTTTCTT
>CAZBOC010000138.1:0-7949 GCA_964493225.1 uncultured Caulobacterales bacterium
GGCCCGCCGGCCCTCGACAGCGAGCAATACGCCCGCGACCTCAACGAGGTGAAGGCGATCGGCGCCCGGAAAAGCGAAACGCGCAACGATGAACAAACCGCCGAAGCCCTCTTCTGGATCGGGCTTTCGGCGACCGACTGGGCGCCCGCCCTCCTGGCGCGCCGCGACCTCGACCTCTTCGACGAGGCGCGGATCATGATGCTGATCGAAATGGCGAACGCAGACGGCTGGTCCGCGACGGTCGACACCAAGATGCATTTCGATTTCTGGCGCCCGATCACGGCGATCCGCCTCGCCGACCAGGACGGGCGCGAGGACACCGTTCCCGACCCCTCGTGGAGCCCGCTCCTGACGCCGCCGAACCATTCGGAATATCTCTCCGGGCACTGCCAGTATTCCGCGACCATGGGCCAGGTCTTCGCCCGCCTCCTGCCGCTTCTCGAGGGCGAGACGGTGACCGTTCCCGAACAGACGCTTTCCGACAGATCAAGGCGCGATCTGATCGCTGCAGGCCATGAGCCCTCGCTGATTGACGGCATGAGCGCGGAACTTGATGATTACGACGACTATGTCCGGCGCGCATGCGACGCGCGCATCTATGCGGGCCTCCATTACCGCACGACGAACGACCATTCGATCGCGGTCGGCCGCGCCGCGGCCGACGCCGTTATCGACACGATCGCAACGCCCATCGCCCCGTGAACACGCGCCGGCGCCTCAGGGCCCCTTATCGATAACCGACGGATCGAGGAACGCGGTTCCCGCCGCGCCGAGGCGCCTGACGAAATCGGCGAGCAGCGTCGCGGCGTCGCCCGTCGTCACGCCCTGGGCGTGGAGAACGAACGCGCCGATTACGGCGGCGAGGCCGAAAAAGCGGGCGACGCACTGGCCGGCCGACAGAAAAACGAAGATCGCGCCGATGATCTGCAGGGGATCGTTGAAAGCCCCCGCGAGAAACGCCTCCATCACGCCGTTGATCGTCGTGAAGTCGTGGGGGCTGGCGGGCGCGCCGATGGGGCCTGCCATAACGCCGGCCGGCTCCCCGCCTCGACCGCCGACGAGGCCGCCGGCCCCGGAGAGAACCAGAAGACCGGCCCCCGCGCCATGCGCGATCTTGCGCGCCACCGTCAGCGGACCATGGCTGTGGGGCGTCGAACTCCAAAGCGCGAGCCCCCTGCGGATGGGCGGCCAGGGATAAGCGATGTTGCGCGAACGCATTCTAGCAGGTCCCCTGTCTGCCGCGAAAGTTTAGGCTCGCAATTGTGGCGAGAGTGCGATGCCTCCGTCACACCTGCGCGCGCAGAACGCCGCAGGCGGGCGGATTTTTTTTTTCGGCGAACGCGTCGAATGCGCGGTCCCCTGTGCGTCTAGAAGGTTGACGGCGGCCATGACGGCGCCGTCGATCGCAGCAGTGACGGAGGATGACATGAAAGTAATGGTTCTCGCCTATGAGACGGCCGAGGATTTCGCCAGACGCGATTTCGCCAGGACCGATCCGCCGGCCTTCGCCGCCTATATGGCCCCATGGAAGGCCTATACAGAGAAACTACAGGCTGCCGGAGTTCTGGAGTCCGGCGGCGCGCTGGAGGGTCCGCGCACCGCTACGACGCTCGCCATGCGCGGCGCCGAGCGCGAAATCGCCGACGGTCCCTTCATGGATGCGAAGGAACAGCTCGGCGGCTATTTCATCCTGAATACGAAATCCATGGAGGAGGCCGTCAAATGGGCGGGCGAATGTCCGGCTGCGGCCACCGGACGGGCGGAGGCGCGCCTTATCCCCGATCTCGGCGCGGAGGACTGAAAGATGCAGTATCTGTTTCTTCTTTACGAAGATGAAAATCGCTTTCACGACCTGTCGGAGGACGAAGCGCGCGCCGTTATCGGCGCCTATCAAGCCTATACGGATGAATTGAAGGCGGCCGGCGCGCTTGTCGGGGGCGAGCCCCTCGAGCATTCAAACACGGCCGTCCGCGTGCGTCGCCGTCACGGGCGCGCCGAGGTCGAGGATGGCCCTTTCACCGACGCCAAGGAACAGATCGGCGGCTTCTACCGGGTCGAGGCGGCGGACCTCGATGCGGCGCTCGACTGGGCCGCCAGATGTCCGGCCGCACAAGCGGGGCGGATCGAAATCAGGCCGATCTGGAACATCGGTGCCTGACGAGGCTGACCAGCCGCGGGGCGAATGTGATGCGCGCGCGCTCGCGGAACGCGCCGCGCGCGTTTCCTACGGCAAGCTGCTCGCGGTCCTGGCGAGCCGCACCCGCGACATCGCCGCGGCTGAGGACGCCCTCGGCGACGCATTCGCCGCCGCGCTCGCGCGCTGGCCCGAGACCGGCGCGCCCGCCGCGCCGGAAGCCTGGCTCCTGACCGCAGCGCGCCGGCGCCTCATCGATGCGGCGCGGCGCAACGACACCCGCCGGCGCGCGATGCCTGAGATTGAGGCGGCCATGGCCGAGTTGGCCGGGCGCGAAGAAACCGACGGCTTCGCAGACGAGCGACTGAAGCTGCTCTTCGTCTGCTCCCACGAGGCGATCGATGAAAGGATCCGTACGCCGCTCATGTTGCAAACCGTCCTCGGGCTCGACGCCGCGGCGATCGCGCGCGTCTTTGTGACGGAGCCCGCGGCCATGGGCCAGCGCCTCGTAAGGGCGAAGCGCAAGATCGCCGAAACGGGGATCCCCTTCGCCCCGCCCGATCCGGCCGCTGCAGGCCCGAAGCTCGGCGCGGTCACGGACGCGATCTATGCGGCCTTCACCGCCGGCTACGACGCGGCGGAGACGGGAGGCGGCGACTTTGCTGAGGAGGCGATTTTCCTCGGCGGGCTACTCGCGCGGCTCGCGCCGGACTGCGCCGAGGCGCACGGCGCGCTCGCCCTGATGCTCCACGTCCACGCGCGACGGGACGCGCGGCGGCTCAAGGGCGTTTACGTTCCGTTTACGGAGCAGGATGCAGATCACTGGGACCGCGCCATGATCGGGGCCGCGGAAACCGCCCTCTGCAAAGCCGCTGCGCTCGCCGCACCCGGACGCTACCAGATTGAGGCGGCGATCCAGTCGGCCCATGTCGCCGCCAGGCTGCGGGATGTCGACACGCGCCGCGACATCGTCCTGCTTTACGACCAGCTGCTCGCGATTGCGCCGACGACGGGCGCGCGCGTCGCGAAGGCGGCCGCTCTCATCGGCCTTGACGACGTCGCCGGCGCGCTCGCGTTGCTCGAGGCCGTCGACGAGCCGCACCGCGCGCGCTACCAGCCTTACTGGGCGACACGAGCCTGCGCGCTCGAGCTCGCCGGGGATCGGGACGGCGCCGGAGCGGCCTATGCGCGCGCGATCGCACTCGCCAGGGATCCGGCGGTCCGGCGCTATCTGATCGCGCGGCGCGCGCGCTTCGAGGCGCTTTGATCCGTTGACGCCCCTTTGCGGTCAGCCCGCCGGTTTCGCCCGGTCGCGGGCGCGCAGCTTTTCATTCACGGCGACGAGCGTGCTGACCGTCGCAAGATCGAAACCGCGCGCCGGCGCCGATGTCAGCCAGGGTCCGATCGCGGCGATCGTCTCCGGCCGCGGATGACAGATCGCTACGGCGTAGCCCGTCTCGCGCGCAATGCGCTCGACGAGGGCGAGCTGTTTGACGACGGTCTCGGACGAGCGGTCGGGGTCAAGAAAGACGTCCCGCCGAAAGACGGGCACGTCGACCGCAACCCCGGCGTCCGCGGCGACGCTTTCCGGCGTGGTCAGGGAATCGAGGAAAAAGAGCCCCTCCTCGCGCAGAACCGAGAGGACGGTCTTCATGCCCGCGATGTCGGCCGTGAAGGCCGATCCCATGTGATTGTTGACGCCGATATAGCCGTCGAAACGCGACAGGTGCCAGTTGAGGGCGGTAAGGAGCGCCGTTCCCGGCATGTCCACGCTGAGGCTGTTCGGACCGGGGTCCTGCGCGCCCGTCGGATCCATCGGCAGGTGCAGCATGATCGCGTCGCCGCGGGCGCGGGCGCGGTCCACGAGGGGCTGGACCGCCGGCGCATAGGGAAGAAACGAAAACGTCAGCGGACCCGGCAGGCGCATGACGGCGTCGAACGCGTCCTTGTCAGGGCCCATGTCGTCGAAAATCACGATGATTTTTGGACGATCCCTGATGAGCCGCGGCGGCTCGAACCGTTGTTCGCTCCCGGCGCCGTCGTCCGCGCCGCCCACGACAAGGGCGTCGACATAGCGCGCGCGCTTCGCAAAGGCTGCGGCAGGGCCCGGCATGGCCGCCTCGCGCAAGGCGGGAGCGGACGCCATCGACCGCTCCGCGCGCACCGTCGCCCCCTGGCCGCCGAGATAGACGCAGAACGCGCCGACAACGACGCCGCTCACCGCCATGGCGAGCGACGCGAGCAGCCCCGCCCGCCCGGCATGTTCCTTCACCGGCGCGGCGGCGCCAAGCGCCCGCTCGCGCATTCTCACGCGCCGCCGGCGGCGCGCCCAATTGCTGTTCACGGTCCCCAAGGTCTCGGCCCGTCATTTGAATGTGACGGCGACGCACGCGCGCGATATTGCGCGCCGGAGCGCCTCCGTTATGGTCGCCGCATAATGTTCATGATTCTCCGGCGCGCGCGCCCGAAACGATCGCCCGCATGATCCTGCTCATCGATAACTACGACAGTTTCACCTATAATCTCGCCCACCTCGTCGCCGGGACAGGCGCGGCGCTGCGGATCGAGCGCAACGACGCGCTGACCGTCGAGGCGGCGTTCGCCCTGTCGCCGGACGCGGTCGTCCTTTCGCCGGGACCATCGACGCCCGACAGGGCGGGAATCTGCCTCGCACTCGTCACGGCCGCAGCCGAGCGCGCGATCCCCGTCTTCGGCGTCTGTCTCGGCCTGCAAGCGATCGCCCAGGTTTTCGGCGGCCGGGTCGTCAGGGCGCGCCGGCTGATGCACGGCAAGACGAGCGAAATCGACCATGCGGGCGCCGGGCTCTTCCACGGCGTTCCGGGCCGCTTCACGGCCGCGCGGTATCACTCGCTGATCGCCGAGCCGGAGAGCCTGCCGGCCTCGCTCGCAGTCACCGCTCGCAGCGCCGACGACGGCGAGATCATGGCGGTCGAACACCGCGAAAGGCCCATCGCCGCCGTCCAGTTCCATCCGGAAAGCATCGCCTCGGAGCATGGCGCGCGCATCTTCGCCAATTTCATGGCATGGGCGGCGGCGCGCTGATGGCTTCCGATTTCCGTCCCTTTCTGGAGATCGCCGTTTCCGGCCGCGCCCTGACGCCGAACGAAATGACGGGCGCCATGGACGCCCTTCTGGAGGGGCTCGCCAGCGACGTCGAGGCGGCGGGTTTCCTCGCTGCGTTGCGCGCGCGCGGCGAGACCGTCGCGGAGATCGCCGCCGCCGCGCGGGTCATGCGCGAAAAGGCGCTTGGCGTCGCCGCGCCCCCCGACGTCGTGGACACCTGCGGGACGGGAGGGGCCGGCAGGGGCGATCTCAACGTCTCGACCGCCGCGGCCCTCGTCGCCGCCGGGGCCGGCGTGCGCGTCGCCAAGCACGGCAATCGCGCGGCGAGTTCCAAATCAGGCGCCGCGGACGTCCTGGAGGCGCTCGGCGTCAATATTCATGCGGGCCCTGAACAAATCGCGCAGTGTATCGAGACCGCCGGCGTCGGCTTTATGTTCGCCCGCGCCCACCACAAGGCGGTCGCCTATGTCGCCGGCGTTCGCGCCGGTCTCGGCGTCAGAACGCTGTTCAATCTCCTCGGCCCCCTGACGAACCCCGCGCGGGCCCGACGCCAGGTGATGGGCGTCTATGACCGCGCCCTGGTCGAGCCTCTTGCTAACGTTCTCCTGGATCTCGGCGCGGAGGCCGCCTGGGTCGTCCATGGCGGCGATGGTCTGGACGAGATCACGACGACTACGGAGAGTTTTGTTGCGGCCGTCGAGAACGGCGCGGTGCGGACGTTCACCGCGGCGCCGGAAGACGCGCGCGTGGCCCGCGCAAGCGCTGAGGATCTCAAAGGCGGCGATCCCGCCCATAACGCGGACGTCGTGCGCCGGCTCCTGGACGGCGAGAAAGGCCCCTTTCGCGACATCGTCGTTCTGAACGCCGCGGCGGCGATGATCGTCGCGGGCCGCGCCGCGACGCTATCCGACGGGGCCGACCTCGCGCGCGCCGCCATCGACGACGGCCGCGCCGGCGCCGCGCTCGAGGCGCTGATCGAAACATCGAACACGGATCTTCCATGACTATTCTCGACGAAATTATCGCCTACAAACGCGACGAAGTCGAAGCCGCGAAGGCGAACGCGTCCTTTTCCGCGATTGAAGCGCTCGCACGCGAGGCCGGTCCGACCCGCGGTTTTGCGAACGCGCTCGCCAAAAGGGCGGGGATGGGCTTTGCGCTGATCGCCGAGATCAAGAAGGCGAGCCCGTCAAAGGGCCTCATCCGCGCCGATTTCGACCCGGCGGGGCTTGCGCGCGCCTACGAGGTCGGCGGCGCGGCGTGTCTGTCCGTTCTGACCGACGGGCCGAGCTTTCAGGGCGCCTCAGATCATTTGCGCGAGGCGCGCGCGGCGGCCTCCCTCCCGGTCTTGAGAAAGGACTTCATGATCGATCCCTATCAGGTCGCCGAAGCGCGGGCCTGGGGCGCCGATTGCATCCTCCTGATCATGGCGTGCCTCGAAGACGGCGCGGCGCGCGAGCTTGAAGCCGCCGCGCGCGAACACGGCCTTGACAGTCTTGTCGAAGTTCATGACGAGCGCGAACTGGAGCGCGCGCTGAAGCTCCGGACGCGTCTCATCGGCGTGAACAATCGCAACCTGAAGACCTTCGAGACGTCGCTCGCGACGACCGCGCGCCTTGCCGCCCTCGCCCCGCCCGAGGTGTTCCTTGTCAGCGAAAGCGGCATTGCGACCCATGCGGATCTTGCGGCCCTGAAAGGCGACGGCGCGAAAGCGTTTCTTGTCGGCGAAAGCCTGATGCGCGAAGCCGATGTCGCGGCGGCGACCCGGCGGCTCCTTTTCGGCGCGGGGCCGCGCGCCGCCTGAGGCGGGCCCTGCGCCGCAGGGTCCGGATCAGACGAAAACGACGAGGCCGAGGGCGGCGAGAAAAAGAAGCAGCGTTTCGGCGACCACAAGGCCGATATGGCGGGCCCCGAGATCGGCCATCGCCTTCAGCGAGGTTTTCACGCCGAGGGCGGAGATGGCGGCGATCAGGAACCAGCGCGACGTCCGGTCCATGCCTTCGCGGACGACATCCGGGATCGCGCCGAGACTGTTCAGGGCGAGGATCGCCGCGAAGCCGACAGCGAACCAGGGAAAGCGCGACCGCACCTCGTCGCCGTTTCTGTCGCGCATGAAAAGCGCGAAGGCGAGCACGGCGACAGGCAGGCAGGCGACGCGCAACAGCTTCACGTAAGTGGCGATGTCGCCGGCTTCGTCAGAGACCGCATAGCCGGCCCCCACGACCTGGGCGACGTCATGGATCGTCGCGCCGATGAGGACGCCGGTCTGTTCCTCGGAGAGCCCCAGCTGCATGAAGATCACGGGATAGAGGACCATCGCGATGGTCGACAGGGAGGTGACGGCGATCACGGTGAAGAGCGTATCGCGGCGCATTTCCTCCGACTTCGGCAGAACCGATGAGAGCGCGAGGGCGGCTGACGCCCCGCAGATCGCGACCGCGCCGCCCGTCAGGAGGCCGAACATCGCCGGCCGCGAGAACGCGCGCGCCAGAAGAACGCCGCCCCCGATGGTCAGGACGATCAGCACCGGGATCATCAAGACCGGCTTCGGCCCGAGGCTCGCGATCTGGTCGATCGAGACTCGCGCGCCCAGAAGCGCGACGCCGATCTTCAGGAGCCGGCTCGCGGCAAAGTCGATCCCGGCGGCGCATTTGCGGTCTTCGTGGAGGAAGTGAAACGCCATGCCGATCAGGAGCGCAAAGAGCATCGCCGGCGCGCCGTAATGTTCGGA
>CAZBOC010000139.1:0-7922 GCA_964493225.1 uncultured Caulobacterales bacterium
GACGCCTATGAATGGGTCGAGGCGCCGAACGTCATCGGCATGAGCCAGTTCGCCGATGGCGGCCTGCTGGGGTCGAAGCCTTATGCTTCGAGCGGCAACTACATCAACAAGATGTCCGACTATTGCGGCGATTGCGCTTACGACGTGAAGAAGAAGACCGGAGAAAAAGCCTGTCCCTTCAATGCGCTTTACTGGGATTTTCTGGCCCGCAACGAAAAGAAGCTGCGCGGCAATCCGCGGCTGGCGCAAATCTATTCGACCTGGGACCGCATGGGCGACGGGAAAAAGGCGGATTACAGGGAAGCCGCGTCGCGATTCCTCAACGCCCTTTGACGCCGCTCACCGGACCGCCTTGGCGCCGGCAGCGCTCCGAGCAGTAGACGACGTTCTCCCAGTCGCGGGCCCATTTCTTACGCCAGACGAACGGCCGCCCGCAGACGGGACATGTCTTTTCGGGCAGGTGGGGCTTTTTGTGTGCCACGGGCGCGACAAGGCCTATTGCGGTCGCACGTCGAGCATTGTCGCGATCCACTCGCGGGCGGCGGACCAGCGACGCCGGACGGTGCGCGTAGACAGGCCAAGCATTTGGGCGGTTTCTTCCTCGGTCAGTCCGGCGAAGTAACGCGCGTCGACGATTTCCAGCCAGCCCGCATTGGCGGCCGCCAGCCGCTCGAGCAGCGAAGAGATCATCACGATCTGTTCAGGGGTTTCCGAGAATTCGGGGAACAAGGGCTCGGCGGTCTCCATCGTCGCCCGCCGCCATTCGCCGCCGCGCTTCTGGCTGAGCTTCTTGCGCGCATGGTCGATGATCACCTGCCGCATGGCGAGCGAGACGGTGCGGCGGAAGTGGTCCGTGGAACGCCAGGCGGGCTGACCGTTCAGCTTCAGGAAGCTCTCATGGAGGATGTCCGAAGTACTCATCGTATCGCTCATCCGGGCCCGCCGGCGCCGCGCACGGGCGATTTTCAGGAGCAGATCGTAGTTTTCGGTGAACAGCTGCTCGGCCGTCTTACGGCACTCCGCGCTATACGCGTTCGCGCCGTGCGTGATGGCAGCATCCATACTTCGCCGTCTCCCGCGCCTCGCCGCCCCGCGGATATACTCCGCGCGCGCCGAAGCCTGTCAAGGCGCAGGCGGAATGTCGCAGGCGCGCCCGCCACGCGAGGCGACGCCGAGTCCGCTCAAGGCGCATGGCGGGAGAAATGCGTTCCACCAATCGGTCGACCGGGCTTTCCTGTCTCCCCTTCGCGCGGGCCGCGAACGCGGCGCAACCGGGCGGCGAACCCCGAAGGCCGCGCGAATTTTTTAGGCTGTCCCTGTCCGGTCGTTCGGGGCCTTTGCGTCAGAAGCATTGCGGCGTGCTCGAAAGCAATTTTCTGCTCGAAGCGCGTTCGAAACGATCGGGTTCTGGCGTGTAACACGTGAGAAGGGACGGCATGGGTTCGGGAGAGGCTCCGCGGAACAACCCGCGTAAGGTATGGCGTGTTGTTCTTAAATGGCCGGCGTTGGTCCTGTTTCTTGCAGCGCTTGTCGTTTTCGCGGCCGGAAGCGGCGTCCTACGCGTGAAGAAGGACCCCTCCGTCGACGCGTTCGTTCCCGCCGGCCACCCCGCTGCGCTCGCCCGAGACAAGGCGAAGGCGATCTTCGGCCTGGAAGACCCGATTATCGTCGGTCTCGCGGCGCCGCGGGGGGCCTCGGCGTTCACCGTCCCGACGCTTGAGGCTCTGCGTGAAATCGCCGCCGAGGTGCGAGCCCTGCCCAATGTCGACAAGAACGGCTTGCGATCGGTGGCGAGCGAAAACGCCATGAGCGGCGAGGGGGGCGATCTCGCCGTCGATCCGATCCTCGCAGACGGACCGGTGACGGAGGAGACCGCGGCGCTTGCTTTCGAGCGCGTCATGTCGATGCCGATGATGGTCGGACTGCTCGCCTCGAAAAGCGGCGACACGCTCACGCTGATCGTCCCGGTTTTCGACCCGAACGATGCGGAGGAAACATATCTCAGCATCAAGACAATCGCCGAGCGCGCCGCGCCGCCGACCGTGACCGCCCATGTGGCGGGCGTGGCCGCCATGAACGGCCGCCTCGCGCGCATGGTCAGCGAGGACACCCGCATTTTCGTGCCGATGGCCGTCCTCGTCGCCGTCGGGATCCTTTGGATCGCGCTGCGACGCTGGTCCGGTCTCGTCGGACCGATGTTCGTCATCGCAGGCTCGACGGCGATCGCCGTCGGGATCATGGGCTTCGCCGAGGGGCGATACTATCTGATCACGACGGCGCTGCCGGTGATCATCATGGCGATCGCCATCGCCGACAGTCTGCACATCTCGACGATCTATCTGCGCGAGCGCGCCAGGGAGCCGGCGCTGGACGCGAAGACGGCGATCGCCCGCGCCCTCGACGCGACTTTTCTTCCGGTCACGCTGACGACCGTGACGACCGTCGCCGGTTTCGCGGGTCTCGCTATCGGATCGCCCATGCGCCCGATCTCGGAATTTGGCTGGTTCGCCGGCGCGGGCGTCGCCGCGGCGTGGTTCTTGAGCGTCACCGCCCTGCCGGCGATCATCCTGATGCTCGATCTGCGCCCGCGGCCCGGAGGTCATGAACACAGCGCGCCGTTGATCGACGGCGCCATCAGCGCCGTGACGCAATGGTCGCTCGCGCACCCCAAGCGCGTCGCGGCGGGTCTCCTCGCAATCCTCGGTTTGTTCGCGTTTTTCGCCGCCTCGGCGCGCTTCGACTACATGCGCAAGGACTATTTCGTCGAGCAGGACGCCGCCCGCGTCGCCGACGCCGCGCTCAACGAACGCCTCAGCGGACTGAATTTTCTTGACCTCGTCATCCGTTCGCCGGAACCCGAAGGCCTCCTCGCGCCGGCGGCGGTCGCGAGCGTCTCCGCGCTGAAGGACGAACTCGTCTCCGAGCCGCTGGTCAACAAGACGACGGCGATCGACGACTATGTCGTTTTGATGCATGAAATCCTCGCTGAAGCGCCGAAGGGGGCCCTGCCGGCCAAAGCGAACGCGCCGGCGCAGTATCTTCTTCTCTACGAGGCCTCCGGCGATCCCGGCGATTTCGACGCCGTCATCGACTATGATTACCAGAACGCGCTCGTGCGCGCGCAATTGTCGACGGATCAGTTCACCGCCGTGGCGCCGGCGGTGGACGCGTTCGAAGCGGCCGCGGCGCGGTTTTCCGCCGAAACAGGGCTTCAGGCGGAGGTCAGCGGCCGCATCGCGGTGAACGACGGCTGGATGAGCGTTCTCTCCGACAGCCATTTCAAGGGCCTCGCCCTCGCCGGCGTTCTCGTCTTTCTCGCCTCCGCGCTTGCGTTCCAGTCTCTCGCGGCGGCCGGTCTCGCCTTTGTTCCCGTCGCGACCGGCGTACTTTTCACCCACGCCGCCATGGGCGCGATGGGAATCGATATCGGGCCCGCGACGTCGATGACGGCGGCGATCGCGACAGGGCTCGGCGTCGATTTCGGCGTGCATCTCATTTCCCACGCGCGCAAGGCGCGGGCCCTCGGCGCCGACTGGCGTTCTTCCGTATCGGGAAACTATGTCGTCGTTGCGCGCGCGTGTTTTTATTCCGCGATCGCACTGGCCGTCGCGCTTTGCGTCATCTGCCTGAGCTCCGCGCCGCCTCTGCGCTGGTTCGGAGCGCTGGTCGCCGCCGCCGCCATCGGCAGCCTCGTCGGGGCGCTATTCATCCTGCCGGCCGTCTACGGACTGATGGCCGAACGGTCCCGGCCCGCCTCGTCCCTCAAGGAGATCTATTCATGAATAGCCGTATAAGGAGCACCTCGTCCTGCGTCGCGGCCCTGTGCGTTCTCTCGCCCGCCTCGGGCGCGCTCGCAAATCCGGCGGCCGAGGCGCTTGGGAGAGAGGTCGCCGAACGTCCCGCCAATGAGGGCCGGGTCGGACGCATGCACTTCACGATGCGGAACGCCTCGGGGCGCGAGCGCAAGCGTTCGGCCGTGATGATGCACTCCGATTTCGACGACGTCGTGAGGATCGCGATCTACTTCACCCATCCCGCCTCGATCGAAGACACCGCATTTCTTTCCCACGACCATAAGGGACGGTCCGATTTCAACTGGCTGTTTCTGCCGGCGACCGACCGCGTCCGGCGGTTGCCCGCCTCCGACCAGCGCGATTCGTTCATCGGCACCGATTTGTCCTATGGCGACATCAAAAGCGACTTCAAGTTTCCGGTGGAGGAATGGCGCTTCACCGAGACCGGCGACGAAGTCCTCGACGGAAAGCCGGTGAAGATCCTGAAGGGCGAGGCGCTCTCCGAGGACATCGTCGACGAGATCGGCTATTCGAAATTCGACGCGCGCATAGACCCGGACACCCTGTTCCCGGTCCGTCTCGTCTACGCCGATCCGGAAGGCGAGCCGCTCAAGCGCATGCGTATTCACGAGACGGACCGTGTCGGCGGCGTCTGGACGGTGATGCGCTTCACGGTTGAAAACCTGCAGACCGGACACGTAACCGAAGTCAATTTCACGGACATGCGCTATGACCCGACGCTCGACGCCGACGCCATGGCGCCCGAACTCCTGAGCGACGGCGCGCCGCGCCTCGACTGAGCCGCCGGGGTCGCGAAGGGGGAAGGGGCGTCGATGGCGTTTTGCAGAGCATGTTTTTCCGGGGCCGCCGCATGCCTCGCCTTGTGGGGCGCCGGCGGCGCGCTGGCGGAAGTCTCCAGTCGTCTGCAAACGGAGTACTGGACGGGCGTCGGGTTCGACGAGGGCCGGCACGTCCTGTCGCGCTTCACGCTGAGGCCGGACGCGGAATGGCGCTTCGCCAAGCGCTGGCGCATCGAAACCGCGATCCGTCTTGAGGTGGCTGACGACGACACCGGGCTGGGCTCGAAGGCGACGTATTCCGGAGCCGCCAGGCCCTTCCTGCGAAGCGACGACGCGCGGCTCGAAATCGACGAGGCGGTCCTCGCCTATCGGCGGCGGGATCTGCGCCTGACGCTGGGCAAACAGACGACGCCATGGGGGGTGCTCGACGGCGTCCGCATCACGGACCGCTTCGACGCGGTGCGTCTTCGCGACTTCGTTCTGACCGAGACGCGGCCGGAACGAATCGCGCGCTGGGGCGTGCGCGCGCGCAAGAAGGTCGCGGGCCTGCGCTTCGATTTTTCTGTCGCGTTTGATCCCACGGTCAATCAGTTCTCGAATATCGGCGACGCGTTCGAACCCACGGCGCCGCGCTTTCGCGGCGGGATCCCGGCCGATGTCGCCGCGCCGCCCGTCGTCGTCTCGGACCGCGACCGCTATTGGGCCGACGCGACCTACGGCGCCCGGATCTCCCGGACTTTCGGTCCGGCGACGGCATCGGCGCTCGCCTTTTCGGGGCCGGAGACCGATCCGATACTTGCCGCGGATCTCGGCTCCGACGGCGCGCCCGGCGTCGCTTTGATCTTTCCCCGCCGCGAGCTTTACGGCGCTGCGATCGACGTCGCGGCGGGCGCGACGGTCCTGCGGTTCGAAGCCGCACATATTCCGGACCAGCCCGTCAACACGCGGACGGACGAGCCCTTGAGCTTCACGCGCCGCCCGCGCACCCTCGCAGGCGTCGGCGTCGACTGGAATGCGCCCGGCGATGTCTTCGTAAACGGCCAGCTCGCAGTCGACCATATCGACGAGGCGGACGAAATGCTGGTCCGTCCACAGACGGATGTGATCGCCACACTCCGTGCCCAGCGGCGCTTCGCCCATGACGCCTGGACCGTGAAAGCGGAGTTCATCGGCGCGTTGAGCGACGGTGACGGAACGTTCCGGCCCAGCGTCCAATATCAACTGACCGATACGGTCGGGATCGCCGCGGGCGTCGACGCGCTCTTCGGCGATCGCGACGAGCAATTCGGTCAGTATCGCGATCAGTCACGCGCCTGGCTGCGTGTTACGGCGGATTGGTGACCGCCGCCGACATAGGCTCGCCCCAACGCTTCGTCACGCCCGGAGGAACAGCCCCCGGCGGCGCCCTGAGACGAATGGCCGTCGCGCGCGCGCCGGGCGGATGTCGACGACAGATCGCGTGCTGGCGACAGGTTGTCCCCGGGAACGCGGCGGCTCAATTGGCGACTATCGCCTGGATGCGCGGGCGGATGGTCAGGAACGCGCGATAGCCCGCTTCCAGGATCCATATGACCGGCGGTATCTGCGCAACGAGGCCGAGCGGCCGAAAAGCGGGCAGGGCCGCCCAGAGTTTGGCGAAGGCGCGCGCGCCCGAATGAAGCGCCCCCTGCGCGTCCCGCACGTGAAAACGCGCGAGAGCGTCGCAGCGCGTAAGGTCGGGAGCAATACGCGCATCCGCCGCGCCGTCGGCGTTTTGACTGACGTCGATCCAGTCGAGGCGATCGGCGCCCTTGCGTCGGCGGTAGAAACCGATCTCGCGCAAGCATAAAGGACACGCGCCGTCGTAATAGATGGTGAGCCGAGGCGAATCGCCGGTGTCGCTGCCGGAAGCGGCCTGTGGCATGGAAATGGTCTCCGTGGCTCGAATGGTGACTAGCGCAACTGGATACGGAGGAGGTGATGGTTCAGACCGCTGATCCAAGGCGTCCGGACGTCGCGATCGTCGGCGCCGGGATATCCGGGCTCGCCTGCGCGCGTGCGCTCGCCGACGCCGGCCTCGCCTGCGTCGTCTTCGACAAAAGCCGCGGGTTGGGCGGGCGGCTGGCGACCCGGCGCGTCGACGGGATCGGGGCCTTCGACCACGGCGCGCCGCTGGTCGACGCCCGCAGGGCGCCCTTCGCGGCTTTTCTCGGCGCCATGTCCCGGTCGGCGGCGGCGGCCCCCTGGGCTCCGCGCCGAAGCGATACGCAGGAAGCGGGGTTCGTCGGAACGCCGACAATGAACGCGATCGTGAAGCCGCTCGCCGCGGGTCTTGAAATTCGTCGCCGGACGGAAATCGCGTCCGTCGAGCGGGCGGGCGGGCGTTGGCGGCTGCGCACGAAGGACAGCGTCGCAGGGGATTTCCATATTGTCGTCCTGACGGCCCCAGCGGCGCAGACGGGCGCGATCCTCGCCGAAGCGGCCCCGGACCTCGCGGCGGAGACGGTCGCGGTCACGACGACGCCGGCGTGGACGGCGATGCTCGCCTTCGACCGTCGCCTCCCCGCGGACATCGAGATTCTCTCGCCCGGCGCCGGGCCGATCGCGCTCGCGGTGCGCGACAGCGCGAAGCCGGCGCGCTCGGCCGGCGCGGATTGCTGGGTCGTCCATGCCGGCGAAAGCTGGAGCCGGGATCATCTGGAAATCGACCGCCAAGACGCCGCGGTCCGGCTTGCAGCGCTCGCCTCCGAACTCCTGGGACCATTCAGGGAAGGTGCCGTCTACGTCGCAGCCCATCGCTGGCGTTATGCGCGCACTCTCTCGCCGGCCGGCGGGGCCTTTGGGTCAAACGCGGACGCGACGCTCTTCGCCGCGGGCGACTGGCGGCTCGGCGACCGGGCGGAGGACGCGTTCGAGAGCGGGACAGCGGCCGCAGAGGCGATCCTGAAGGCGTCTTGATATCTCTGTTCAGGGCGCTCCGAGGGCTTCAGCGTGCCAGCGCAGGTGGTCTTCGATGAAGCTCGCGATGAAGTAATAGGAGTGGTCGTAGCCTTCCTGCATGCGCAGGGTGAGGGGCTGGCCGGACGCCTCGCAGGCCGCCTCGAAAAGCCAGGGCCTTAGCTGTTCGTCGAAGAACGGGTCCGCCGTTCCCTGATCGATCAGTATCGGCTTTGACGATGGACGCCGGGCCACGATCGCCGTCGCGTCAAAGGCTTTCCACGCCTCGCGATCGGGTCCGAGGTAAGCCGAGAACGCCTTTTCGCCCCAGGGAACCCGGGCCGGCGCGACGATGGGCGAGAAGGCGGAGACGGATTTGTACGTATCGGGATTTTTCAGATGCAGCGTCAGC
>CAZBOC010000140.1:0-7823 GCA_964493225.1 uncultured Caulobacterales bacterium
TGGTCCGCCGCGTGCTGGAGGGCCATGATTTCTACGAGGGCGTGCGCGCGCAACTGATCGACAAAGACCGCAATCCAGCCTGGTCGCCCGCCTCCCTGACGGAAGTCTCCGACGCCGACGTGGCGGCCTATTTCGAGCCGCTCGGAGCCGACGAGCTCGACCTCGGATAACTGGTTCGTACGCAAAGCGACGCGCGCGGATTGGTCCGGCCCCGCGGGCGGCGCGTAAAATCGAAGCAGCCTTCATCAACCAGCACAAGGACCAACCATGAAAATCAAGGATCGTCCTGAATTCACGAACCGCTCCAGGGTGCTGACTTTCGCGCCGGATGCGACCGTCCTCGAAGCCGTCAAGGCGATGTCGGAGAAGAATTACGGCTCCTGCGTCATCGTCGATGGCGGCGGCGATCTCGCCGGACTGTTCACCGAGCGCGATCTCATGCGCCGGGTCGTGGCCGCAGGCCGCGAGCCCGGCGAAACGAAGCTGTCGGAGGTCATGACGAAGGAGCTGAAGGTCGCCCGCGCCGAGGACAATCTCATCGATTGGCTGCGCCAGATGTCGAACGAAAGGTTTCGCCACCTGCCCGTGGTCGACGAGAAGGGCGAGCTTCAGGCGATGATGTCCCAGGGCGATTTCGTTTCCTACACCTGGCCGGACCTTATCGATCGCGTCGCCGAACAGACCCGGGCGACCATCGCGCCCAACTACCAGATTGCGTTGATCGTCGGCGGGATCATGATCTATAGCTTGGCGATGATTTTGATCTTCAACAGCTGAGGGAAGCCGCGCCGCGGCCGGCGGGGCGGTAATGGTGCGTATCATGACGAATATCGCGTTTATCGGCCTCGGCAATATGGGCGGCCCAATGGCTGCGAACCTTGTCAGGGCCGGCCATCGGGTCGCGGCGACGGACCTTTCGATCGGGGCCGTCGACCGCGCGGTCGATGCCGGCTGCCTGCGCGGCGAGACGGTCGCCGCCGCGGTGGCTGACGCTGAGATCATCGTTTCCATGCTGCCGGCCGGCGCCCATGTGCGATCGGTCTACACGGAGGAGTACGGCGTCATCGCGAATGCGAAAGAGGGCGCGCTCTTCATCGACTCCTCCACCATCGACGTCGCGACGGCGAGAGCCGTCATTGCGGCTGCGGAGAAGGCCGGCTTCGCCATGGTCGACGCGCCGGTCTCGGGGGGCGTCGCAGCGGCGACGTCGGGCGCGCTCACTTTCATGGTCGGCGGCGAGGCGACGGCTTTCGAAAAGGCGCGCCCGGTCCTCCAGGCCATGGGCAAGAATATATTTCACGCGGGCGCCGCCGGCAACGGCCAGGTCGCGAAGATCTGCAACAACATGCTGCTCGGCGCGACGATGATCGCCACCTGCGAGGCGTTCAATCTCGCTGAAAAACTCGGCCTCGACGCGCAGACCTTCTTCGATATCTCCTCGACGGCGTCCGGACAATCATGGTCGATGACCAGCTACTGTCCGGCGCCGGGGCCGGTGCCGGCGGCCCCGGCGAACAACGACTATGTTCCCGGTTTCGCCGCAGGGATGATGCTGAAGGATCTGCGGCTCGCCCAGGAGGCCGCGCATGGCGCAAAGGCGCCGACGCCGCTCGGCGCGCAGGCCGAGGCGATCTACGCGCTCATGGAGGCGGCGGGCGAGGGCGGTCTCGACTTCTCCGGCGTCATGAAGCTGATCAAGGGCGCTCTCTAGGATTTGACAAGCGTTTTCGAAGGCGCGTCGAAGACGACGCCAATGTTCCGTTCGGCGCGCCAGATAGTGCGCACAGTGAGGATTTCTCCGGTCTTGATGATGCGCAGCCTGAATTTCGTTGGAAGGATGGTCGGGTGCTCCAGGTGAAGACGCGCGCCGTTCTCGCTGTAGTCGTGAAGCAGGCAGTCGATTGTCGGGTAGTATTGCCCGACGATGATCTGCCCGCGCCGCGTCACCCGCCGCCTTCGCGTTCGGCGGCGGTCGGAGCGCGGCTGGGCGGCGGGCGGTGTTCTTGCGGGCTGCATTCTGGACTCCCGATTGCATTAACGTATGCGTTGCAACCTAAGAGAGTATTGGTAAAGAAAAGCTTAGCCGGAGGCGCCGCGCCGCTGGCGCGCGCCGCCTCGAAACGGCAGATAACGGGTCATGAGACAAGCGCAGTTTGACGAGGTGGCGGGCGGCCCGCAGGATTTCCGAAGGGCCGCGTCGCGCATGGTGAGCGTCCTCTTTCGCCCGGAAATGAAGCGTTGGCGGTTGCGGATGGCGGGCGCGCTCGGCCTGACCCTGGCGGCGAAGGGCCTCGCGGTCGCGGCGCCCGTCCTGATGGGCGAGGGCGTCAATCGCATCGCTGCCGGCGACGAAGCTTCGAGCGGCGTGGGCCTGACCTTTGTCGGCCTCTTTCTGCTTTTCGGCGCGGCGCGGTTCCTGTCGAACGGCTTGCCCCAGGCGCGCGACGCCTTCTTTACGCGCGTCACGCAGGACGCCAACCGGCTGATCGCCGTTGAAGCCTTCGCCCACGCACAGAACCAGTCGCTGCAGTTTCATCTGACGCGCCGGGCCGGGGGACTGAACCGGATCATCGAGCGCGGCGCCGGGGCGATGGAGTTCATGCTGCGCTTTCTCGCGTTCAATATCGGTCCGACGATCTTCGAACTCGCCCTTGCGGCGGTCGTCATGGCCGCGATTTACGACTGGACGCTCGCCGCCGCGGCGGTCGCGACCGTCGTTCTTTACGGCGTCTTCACCGTAGTCGTCACCGAATGGCGCAACCGGCTGCGGCGAGTGATGAACGAGGCGGATACTGAGCTTCGCGCCATCTCCATGGACACGCTCGCGAATTTCGAGACCGTCAAGGCCTTCGGGGCCGAAGCGCGCGAAGCGGGTCGGTTCGACCGCGCGATGCAGTTCTACAATGACAAATTCGTCCGCTCCACGCAGTCGATGCATTTCCTGAACGCCGGCCAGGAGTTCATCATGACGGGCGGCCTCGTCGCCATCCTGTTTCTTTCCGGCTTCGCCGTGCAAAGGGGTGAAATGGAGATCGGCGCCGTCGCGGCGGCTTTCGTCATGCTGACGAATATCTATCGTCCGCTGAACATCCTCGGTTTCGCCTGGCGCGAAATCAAGCAGGGGGCGGTCGACATCGAAAAGCTGTTTGATCTTCTCGATATCGAACCGGAGATCTGCGACGGGCCGGACGCGGCCGAGTTGAAGCCGGGGGCGGGCGAGATCAGCTTTGAAAACGTGACGTTCACCCATGACGGGCGACGCGCAGGCCTTTCCGACATTTCCTTCACGGCCCCTGGCGGGCGTTTCCTCGGGCTTGTTGGTCCGAGCGGCGCGGGCAAGTCTACGATCCTGAAGCTTCTCTTGCGTTTCTACGAGCCGGCGGCGGGCCGGGTCATGATCGACGGCGTCGACATCCGCGACGTGACGCAGAACTCGCTGCGCCGTTCGATCGGGCTGGTGCCCCAGGAAGTCGTCCTCTTCAACGACACGCTGCGCTTCAACCTCGCTTATGCGCGGCCCGACGCGTCGGATGCGCAGATCATGGAGGCGGCCGCGCGCGCGCAGCTCGGCGACTTCATCGCGTCGCTGCCCCAGGGGCTGGACACGCGTGTCGGCGAACGCGGGCTGAAGCTGTCCGGCGGCGAGAAACAGCGGGTCGGCGTCGCCCGGGCGATCCTCCTCGATCCGCCGATCCTGATCCTCGACGAAGCGACGTCCTCGCTCGATTCAGAAACGGAAAAGGACGTGCAGGAAGCGTTGCGCGAGGCCTCGCGCGGGCGCACGACCATCGCCGTCGCCCACCGGTTGTCGACGATCGCGGCGGCGGACCGGATCATTGTCGTCGAGGACGGCCGGATCGTCGAGGAGGGCGACCACGAGGCGCTTCTGGCGGCGGACAGTCTTTACGCCAATCTCTGGCGGCGCCAGACCGCCGGCGACGACGCCCCCGACGCCTCCGACGCCGCACCGGACACCGGAGCGCCGGCGCTCGAAGACGCCTGATCGCCGCTTCCGAGGCGACGCCGAGCCCGACCTGCGCGGGACCGATCAGCCGTTCGCGGCGAGGCCGCGCTGGTCGAAACTGGTCCACTTCAAAAGGACCGCGCGCAGGGCGTCTTCGTTGACCGGTTTGGGCAGATAATCGTCCATGCCGGCGTCGAGGCACTTCTTGCGGTCTTCGCTGAGGGCGTTCGCGGTCACGCCGATGACCGGGATGCGGCGTCGCGCGTCGCCCTCGATCTCGCGGATTGCGCGCGTCGCCTCCATGCCGTCCATTTCCGGCATGCACACGTCCATGAGAACGATGTCGGGCTGTTTGCGCGCGAAGGCCTCGACCGCCGCGCGTCCGTCTTCGGCGATGCGAACCGCGCAGGAAAGATTTTCCAGGATCGCCTTCACGACCATCTGATTGACCGCGTTGTCCTCTGCAACAAGCACGTCGAGGGCGTAACGTCCGCTGACGGAGCGGCTGCGCCTTTCATCCGGCTGGTCGGCCGCCAGACGGTCGGCGATCGACCTGGAGGCCCTCGCGGCGGTCTCCTGAAGCACTGTCGCGATCTTGTCGTGCAGGGCCGAGGCGCGGACGGGCTTGACGAGACAGGCGTCGAACAGCGTTTCGACATCGGCCGGCGGCGCGTTTTCCGGGACCGACGACGTCAGCAATATGAGAGGCGTCGCCGCAAGGCCAGGATCCCCCTTGATCCGCGCCGCGGCGTCGACGCCGCTCATCTCGGCCATCTGGTGGTCGAGGATCGCGAGGGCGTAGGGCCGGCCCGTCTCTTCAGCCACGTTCAGCGCGCGCAGCGCGGCCTCGCCCGTGTCGAAAAGGTCTGCGTCGATCTCCCAGGATGCGAGGAGCTCCTCGAGAATCTGGCGGTTGACCGCATTGTCGTCGACCACGCAGACCCGGAGCCCGGCGGCGATGCCCGTCGTCTGGCGCTCCGCGGCCGGCGCGGCGGCGTTCACCTTCAGGGGCAGGCGCGCGGTGAAGACAGACCCTTCCCCGAGATTGCTCCGCACCGTGATGGCGCCGCCCATCGCCTCGACAATGCGCTTGGTGATGGCGAGTCCGAGCCCGGCCCCGTCGTGACGGCGCGCCGCCGAGGTGTCGGCCTGCTCGAACTCCTCGAAAATGCTCGCGAGTTTGTCTTCGTCGATGCCGCAGCCGGTGTCGGCGATTTCGATTTCGACCTCGGCGATATCGCCGAGATTGCGCCCGCCGACGCTGACGAGCACGTGACCCGTATCGGTGAACTTCACCGCGTTTCCGAGAAGATTCGTAATCACCTGCCGGATCCGGCCGGCGTCGCCCACGAATTCCGACCCGATGGCGGGATCATAGCGGACCATGATTTCTAGGCCCTTTTCGCGCACCGTGCAGCTGAGGAGCGAGGTGACATCTTCGACCGACTTGCGCAGATTGAACGGTGCGTCCACGATCCGCAGCCGGCCGGCCTCGAGGCGCGAAAAATCGAGGATGTCGTTGATGATCGACAGGAGGTTCTCACCCGATGAAACGATGACTTCGGCCATTTCGCGCTGTTTCGCGCTAAGGGCCGTGTTGAGAAGCAGCGAGGCCATGCCGATCACGCCGTTCATCGGCGTACGAATTTCATGGCTCATATTCGCGAGGAAGTCTGACTTCGCCTTGCTGGCTGCCTCCGCCGCCTCGGTCTGGTCGCGCAGGGCCGCGGAAAGCCGCTCGAGTTCGCTTTCGCGATGCTTGATCTCCGTTACGTCCGTATAGGTGACGATATAACCGCCGTTCGGTCTTTCGGTCACGTCTTCCGCGATGACCCGTCCGTCCTTCTGACGGCGAAGGGTCTGGAACGCGCCATAGGCCTCGACGTCGTTCTGCAGGGCGGCGGCGTATTCCTCGACTGTCTCGAAGTCGTAAAGGCCGTGGCTGACGCCGACGGCGAGCGTCTCCTTGATGTCGGCGCCGAGGGTCCACATGCTTTCGGGCAGGCCGGACATTTCGATCGCGCGCGCGTTGCGAGCTACGATGCGTTGCTCCTCGTCGAAGACCACGATGCCGCCCGTCATGGTCTCCAGGACGTCGCGCAGGTCCTGGGTTTGTTGCTCGATGAGGCTCTTCTGTTCGATGACGTCGACAAGGAAGTCGGCGGAGCGGCTGAAGAGGCGGAAAGCGACCGGAAGGGCGATCAGCATGAAGAGCGCCATGGCGCGCCCGGTGCTGTCGCCAGTCGCCAGCAGATAGAGCGCATAGGGAAGAACGGCGCCGATCATCGTCACGCGGCAGGCGGCCTTGCGCACGGCGAGGGCGATCCCGCCTCCAAAGCCGACCAGGCAGGCCCAGGCGAGGAGGATGAGCTGTTGTTCGCGCGTTGCAAAGCGGTCGAGATAGAATGTCGTGGCGCTCGCGACGATGACAAGCGCGAGGGCGAACCAGATCACCTTGTCCGCAGCCGCGCGCCGTGCGCCCGGCGTCATCGCGTCAATGTCGAGGCGTCGCCAGAACAGGAAGCGCACGACGAGCGCCGTCGTGAAAATCGAAAGGACCGCGCCGACGCCGACCGGGTCCTGCGCCCAGAAAAGCGACGCCAGAAACCAGAGACAGACGACGCCGGCGGCGTAAAAAGCGACGAGATTGCCGCGTAATTCGCGCAACTGGTGCTCGATGACCGTGTCGCCGGGCGACCCGCCGTCCGTCGCCGGCCGGCGGAGTCGCGTCCAAGCCGATTTCCGCATGCTCAGCTCTCGCGTCCCAATAGCGACAATATCGCCCATCGCGGTTAAGGAGCCGTTCACCGGGCCGTGGCGGCGTCCGCCGCCCGGGGCGTTCGGTATTCGTTCAGAAAACGGCAATTGTCGAGGCGTTAGCGCCTTGGTGGGAATTCCGGTTTAGACTGATCGCCATGAGCATCTCGTATCACGTCCTAAAACCGCCGTCGGGCCGGGCGATTTTCCGGGGTTTTCCCGAGCATTATCAAAGCGAGATCGGGCCCTATCTGGCCGCCCGGGAGGCCGAGCGGCGCTCCGGTCTCACGCTGGCGGGAGGCGTTTTCGGGGCGGGCGTCATCCTCGCCCTGATTTTGTTCGCATTGCGTCCCTTCGGCGAGGCGAGCTCGCAAGTCGCCGCCATGGCCGCCTTCGCCGGGCTTGCGCTCGGCGGCGTCGTCTTTGAACAGACGCGCCGAAAAATTAGCGACGGACTGATGTCGCGCATCTGCGCCAGGATGGGCTTTGATTACAGGGGCGCGTTTGACCGACCGGACTACGCTGAGACGTTCCTGTCCCTGAAAATGTTGCCGAGTTTCAATCGCGAGACCTGGGAAGATGAAGTCGCCGGGGTTTATCGCGGCGTGTCATTCGTCCTGTGCGAAACGGACCTCAAGGTGAAAACTTCCGGCAAGAACAAGAGTACGAGGACGGTTTTCCACGGTCAGCTTATCGCCATCGACTACCCCGAACGCTTTCTCGGGCGCACTGTCGTTAGGCGGGACGCCGGCGTACTCAACCGACTCGGCAGGCCGGGAAGGGACTTTTCGCGTGTCGGGCTCGCCTCGCCGAAATTCGAAAAGGCCTTTGAGGCCTGGTCGACGGACCAGGTCGAGGCGCGCGATCTCTTAGATCCGGTCGTCCTTGAACGGTTCATCGAACTGGAGCGGCTGTTCGGCGACGCGAAACTGCGTGCGGCCTTCGCCGGCGGAAAGCTCCTCATCGCGCTCGAAACAGGCGACCGGCTCAACATGGGCTCGATGTTCAAGCCGCTGGCGAGGCCGGAGCGAGTCGAGGCGATCCTGAAAGAGTTCGACGTGATCTTCGATCTGATTGATGTCGCCGCCGCGCGGACGGAAGG
>CAZBOC010000141.1:0-7722 GCA_964493225.1 uncultured Caulobacterales bacterium
GGGAAAAACCGGCGTCATCGACCATGCGCTCGAACAGTTCCTCGCCTACGCCCGCAGCCATGGCAAGAACACAGCGTCGACGGAGGATTTCCTCGCCTGGGTGGATACGGTCTATGATCCCGAGGAGACCAAACAGACATTCCTCACCTCATGGTGGGGCAATCTCCTGACCGAACGCGTCCTGCGCCGCGAGTGATCACTCGGCGGCCTCTCCAGCGCGCATGAACTGCAGGGCCGCAAGCCGTGCGTAGAGCGGGCTCGCTTCCATCAGCTCGCCATGGGTTCCCCTTGCGACGATCCGTCCACGGTCTATCACGACGATCATGTCCGCCGACTGGACCGTCGCAAGCCTGTGGGCGATGACGAGGGTCGTCCGTCCTCGGGCGAGGCGCGCAAGCGCCGCCTGCACGACCGCTTCCGAGGCCGCGTCAAGGGCCGAAGTCGCCTCGTCGAGCAGGAGAATAGGGGCGTCCTTCAGGAACGCACGGGCGAGCGCGACGCGCTGGCGCTCGCCGCCGGAAAGCCGTTCCCCGCCCTCGCCGACGCGTGTCTCGTAGCGCTCGGGCAGCGCCTCGATGAAAGCGTCGGCGGCGGCGGCCTTCGCCGCGTCGACAACCGCTTGCTCGTCGGATCCCGGCGCGCCGGCGGCGATATTGGCGCGCACAGTGTCGTCGAAGAGGAACGCTTCCTGGCTGACGACGGCGATGGCGCGCCGGAGCGAGGCGAGACGCACGCCGGCGATATCGGCGCCGTCGATCCGGATCGCGCCCGTGTCCGCATCATAGAGCCGGGCGATGAGATGAAAGACCGTCGACTTTCCGGCCCCGGAGGGTCCGACCAGCGCGACCGTCGCGCCGGCGGGAATGTTCAGGGTAAAACCTTCAAGCGCGGCGGCGCCCTCCCCGTAGGAGAACGACACGTCGTTGAATTCCACCGCGCCGGCGGATATGACGATGTCCTCAGCATCCGGCGCATCGACGATTTCAGGGGCCATGTCGATAACGCTCAGCATGCGTTCAAAAGCGCCGAGCCCCTCCTGGAGGACGGCGTTCAGGCTCGAGAGGCTGCGCGCCGGCTGGGACAGGAGAACGAGCGTCACCATGAAGGCGACGAACTGATAGCCCTCGAGCGCGCCGGCCATCACGCGCCAGGCGCCGGCCGCGACGACGGCGCCGATCGCGACCGAACCGATGACGAAAATCACCGGTTCATTGAGGGCGCGCGTGAAGGCGAGCGCGCGCACCAGCGCGAGTCGCTCATCGAACGCCGCCTCGCCCCGCGCGCGCTCATAGGGCTCCAGCTGATAAGTCTTGACGACCCGCGCGCCGGCGAGCGTCTCGTTGACGAGGCTCGCAATCTCGCCCGCCTGGGCCTGCGTCTCGCGGGACTTCACGCGCAAATAGCTCCCGATACGCACGACGGGCCAGCCGATCAGCGCGTAAACGCCGACAACGATGACGAACAGGAGCCAGTCGTAGTAAATCATCAGGAGAAAGAGCGCTGCGAGCGTCATCACGTCGCGCACCGCCCGCGCAATCCGCGTCAGGGACTCGCGCAGGACCATGGGATCGTTCGAAAAGCGCGAGATCATCTGCCCCGACGCTTCGCCGCGGATCTGGGCCAAATCGAGGGTCAAAAGGTTCGCGAACATGTCCCGCTGCATGTCCCTCAACGCAAGGAGCGCGACGCCGACGGAAAGGCGCTGCTGCCAGTAGAGCGCGAAAGCCGTCGCCGCGCCGACGGCGGCGATCAGCAGGGGGCCGAAGATCAGAACATCGCGGGGGGCGGCGGCGAAGCGGTTGCGTTCTTCGGAAAAGGCGGAATTGATCCACTCAACGCCGACAGGTATCGCACTGTAGGCTCCGGCGTAGGCGCCCATCGCCAGAAGCGCGAGCAGCAAACGCCCGCCATAGGGCGCGAGGTAGCCCTTCCATAGTCGCAGGCCGGCCGAAGGAGGCAAGGCTCCGGCGGCGCGGTTCGTGTGCTTGCGGCGGTTGACGTTTTGCGGCACCTGTCAGCTTCCTTCGTTCAGGCGATCCCGAGCGCAGCATGATCGTCGACCGGCAAGCGGGCAAGTCTTTGAGGGAACTGACGAATTTGCGGCATAGGCGAGCCCGGGACGAGCGAAGGTGTTAAAGCGATTCCTGCAGGGTCGCTTCGCCGGGACCGTCTCTAGCCGTTTCATCGCCGCCTATATCCGCCTCGTTCAGCGCACGTCGTCGTGGCGTATTGTCGGGCGCGAGCATTTCGCGGCGCTCGAGAAGCAGGAGAGGGGTTACATCCTCGCCTTCTGGCACGAAAATCTTCTGATGGCGGCGACGGTGCGCAGCGAAACGCCGAGGCGGGTCTTCATGCTCATTTCCACCCATCGCGACGGAGAGATCATCGCGAACGCGGTCGCGCCCTTCGGCGTCGAATTCATCCGCGGCTCGGCGGCCAATCCAAAGAAACGCTTCAAGGAAAAGAGCGGCGCGCCCGCCCTCGCCCAGATGATCGCCGCGTTGCGCGACGGCCATATCGTAGGCATGACGCCCGACGGTCCCCGCGGGCCGCGCAGAAAGGCCCAGGTTGGCGTCATCCGGCTTTCGCAGATGTCGGGCGCGCCGATCCTGCCGGGCGCCTACGCCACGTCCCGCGGGGCGCGGCTCAAAACCTGGGACCGATTCTGGCTCGCCGCGCCGTTCTCCAGGGGGGCTTTCGCGGTCGGCGCGCCCTTGCCGCCGCCGGGGCCGGATGCGGATCTTGACGAGGCGCGCGCCGCGCTTGAAGCCGCCTTGAACCGCGCCGCCGCCGAGGCCGAGGCCGCCGCCGGCCGCTCGCCTGAACCGCCCCAATTGGGCTAAGCCTTGGCTATGGCCGCCAGGATCATCGACCATGCGCCCCTCGGGCTGAAACTCTACCGCGCCGCGTCCCACGCCGTCGGGCCGATCGCCGGGTTCGCCCTCAATCGCCGCATGAAGGCCGGCAAGGAAGATCCCGCGCGCATCAACGAACGACGCGGATGCGCAGGCGCGCCGCGACCGGAAGGGCCGCTCGTCTGGCTCCACGGGGCGAGCGTCGGGGAATCGCTTTCCATGTTGCCGCTCATTGGCGCGCTCGGCGCGCAGCAGCCTGATCTGAACTTTCTGGTGACAACGGGCACCATCGCGTCCGCGCAATTGATGACCAAACGCCTGCCGTCCTCGGCGGTGCACCAGTTCATTCCCCTCGACCATCCGCGATACGTGTCGGCGTTCCTCGACCATTGGCGCCCGGATGCGGCGATCTTCGTGGAGGCGGAATTCTGGCCCAATCTGATCCTCGAGGCGCGCGCGCGCGTTGCGGTTCTGGCGCTGGTCAACGGGCGCATGTCGCCGAAGGCCTTTGACGACTGGTCGCGGCGGCGCGGCGCCATCCGCCATGTTCTCTCCGCTTTCGATATTCTGATCGCCCAGGACAGCGAGAACGCCGCGCGCCTGGAGACACTGTCGGGCCGGCCGGTCGAGACTTACGGCAACCTCAAGACCGCAGCCGGGCCCCTCGCCGTCCACGAGAACGAGCACGCGCGCCTCGCCGGTCAATTGGCCGGCCGGCCCTCATGGCTCGCGGCCAGCACCCTTCCGGGCGAAGACCAAACGGTTCTCGCCGGCCATCGGTCCCTGCGCGAGCGCGTCGCCGGCGTCGTTACAATCCTCGCCCCGCGTCATCCCGAGCGCGGCGGGGAAATCGCCGCGCGCGCCCGTGACGGCGGCCTTGAGACGGCGCTGCGTTCCAGTGGCGAGGCGGTCGGGCCCGGCACGGATGTCTACGTCGCCGACACGCTTGGCGAACTCGGCCTTTTCTATCGCCTCGCCGACATCGCATTCGTGGGCGGAAGCCTGGTCGAAAAGGGCGGGCACAATCCCCTGGAGCCCGCGCGCCTTGACGCAGCGATCCTCCACGGACCGCACGTCTTCAACTTTCTCGAGACCTACGAGGAAATGCGCAGGGCCGGCGGGACGGCGCTCGTGCGCGATGATCGCGAACTCATGGGCGCCGTCGCCCGCCTCCTCGCCGACGGAAAGACGCGGACGGCCATGGCGCGGGCCGCCGCCGCAGCCGCCGAGGCGGGCGGGGAGAAAGTTCTTACCCGGATCACCGAGCGCATTGCATCGGCGATAGGCGCCCCCCCGCACCGGAGCGGAGAACCATGATCCGCGAGCCCTGGTTCTGGCGCGAGCAGACGATCGCCGCCAAGGCAGTCGGGTCGGCGCTGGCGCCCATCGGAGCGGCCTACAATGTCGGCCAGAAGCTCCGCTGGCGGATGACCCCGACGCGCAGCGCGCCCTTGCCGGTCCTCTGCGTCGGCAATGCGACGCTCGGGGGCGCCGGAAAGACGCCGTTCGCGATCATGCTCGGCGAAGCCCTGGCGCGCGAGGGGCTTGACGTCCATTTTCTTTCGCGCGGCTATGGCGGACGCCTTGACGGTCCCGCCCGGGTCGCCCCGGACCGCCATGACTGCGCGGATGTCGGCGACGAGGCCCTCCTCCTCGCCGAAATCGCCCCCACATGGATCGCGCGCGAGCGCGCCGCCGGGGCCGCAGCCGCCGCCGACGCGGGCGCCGATCTTGTCGTCATGGATGACGGGTTCCAGAACAACAGCCTTGAAAAGACGCTGTCTTTCCTGCTTGTCGACAACGACGCGCCGCAGCTTTCCGCGAAAGTCTTCCCCGCCGGCCGGTTGCGCGAACCGGTCGTTCAGGCGCTGGCGCGCGCGGATGCGCTCGTCGTCGTCAAGCGCGGCCTTTCAATCCCGACACGCAAAGAGTTGACGTCGATCGCCGGGCCCCGCCCCGTTTTTTCGGCGGCTCTGACCCCTGCGCAGGAGAAGGCGCCGGCCCGCGCCGTCGCGTTTTGCGGCCTCGCGCGGCCGGAGCGCTTCTTCGCCGCTCTTGAGCGCGCCGGCATCGACATTCTGCGGCGGGCCGCTTTCGCCGACCATCACGCCTTCACGCGCGCCGAGATGTCGCGCCTGCGCGCGCTGGCGGCGCGCAACGATGCGAGCCTCATCACGACCGCGAAAGACTATGTGCGCCTGTCCGAGGCCGACCGCGAGGATGTGGCGGTCTTCCGCGTGCGCATGGAGACGAACGATGAACCGGGGCTGGTTGCGCTCGCGCGCCGGGCCGTCGCACGATGGCGCGAAGCAGGCGGAGGCGGTCGTGACGAGCCTTGAGGAAACGCAGGTCGCGCTGCCGGCGCGCCGCGCCAACCGGCCGGTTACGCTCGCCGCGCGAGCCGAGCACGCCGCGCTTCAGGGCCTGATTGCGCTTTTCCGCCTCGCGGGCGTCGACGCCGCCTCGGCAATCTCGGGACGTTTTTGCCGGACGGCGGGTCCCCTTCTTCGCACCGTAACGAAGCGCGGGGAGACGAACATGCGCCTCGTCTATCCGGACTGGACGGACGCCGAAATCCGGGCCGCCTTGCGCGACGTGTGGGACAATCTCGGAAGGACGGCGGGTGAATTCGCCCACCTTGAGAAATTCGATCCGTTTGCGGACGACAGCCGCATCGAAATCGTCGGAGCCGAACGCCTGAAAGCCGTCGCGGAAGGCGGCGGACCCGTCATCTTCGTTTCGGGTCATTTCGCCAATTGGGAACTGATGTCGGTCGCATTCCACCGTGCAGGGCTCGACTACGGGGTGGCGAACAATCCGCTTGTCGACGAATTCATCATCCGCGAACGCGCGAAGGTCATGTCCCGCCGACAGATCCCTAAAGGCAAACGCGGCGCGCGCGCGCTGGTTGACACGCTTAAGGCCGGTCGCTCGCTGGCAATGCTGGTCGATCAGAAACTGAACGACGGCGTTGACGCGCCCTTCATGGGCCTGCCCGCCATGACGGCGCCGACGCCGGCGAGACTGTCGCTCAAATTCGGCGCGCCGCTCATTCCCGTCAGCATCGAGAGAACGAAGGGCGCGCGTTTTCGGATAACCGTCCGGGAACCGATTGAATTCGCGCCGTCGGGCGATCCCGCAGCGGATACGCGCGCGCTGACAATGCTGGTCAATGAGGCGATCGAGCGCGATATCCGCGCCCGCCCGGGCCAGTGGCTGTGGCTTCACCGGCGCTGGGCCAAGGACCTCTATCGCGAGGGCGGCTCCTGACAGACGCCTTCCGCCCCAACATTGACGCCCGCGGAAGCGGCGACGCAGGCATTGGCGTAGGTGCGTCCGTCGCAGCCGCATACCGGGCGATACTCCTGGGCGCACGTCTCAGGCTTCGGCGCGCACACGCCGGACGCGTCCGCGAGTTCAAGACACAGGCCCGGCTCCATGGCGCAGTAATCAGCCGCCTCGTCGCACTGAAAGCCGACGACGCCGCCGCACATGCCGCCGGTCTCGCCGGTTCGCGGGCGGGTCGCATCGCCCGCCAGAGGCTGTCCCCGCACAACGACGCGTTCGGCGTCCTCGGCCGCGATGTCGCCCTCGACGCAGGCGGCCAACGCGCTGGAGGCGGCCAGAACAGCGACGATCTTCCCTATCAGGATCAGTCTTCGCTCTCCAGTATCTGGGTCTGCATATAGCGTTCCTCGCCGATCTTTTCGATAAGGCCGAGTTCGGTCTCGAGATGGTCGATGTGCTCTTCTTCCGATTCCAGGATCCGGACCATCAACTCGCGGCTGACATAGTCCTTTACGCTCTCAAAATACTCGACCGCCTCGATATAAAGCGGGTGCGCGCGCTGTTCGGCTCTCAGGTCGCATTCAAGGCACTCCTTGACCGTCTCGCCGATCATCAGCTTGTCGAGGTCCTGAAGGTTGGGCAGGCCATCGAGAAAAAGAATGCGTTCGATCAGATGATCGGCGTGTTTCATCTCGTCGATCGATTCGTCGTATTCGATCCTGGCGAGGCGTTTGAAGCCCCAATCCTTGAACATCCGCGCATGCAGGAAATACTGGTTGATTGTCGTGAGCTCCAGCTTCAGCGCTTTGTTCAGATATTCAATGACCTTCTGATCGCCTTTCACAGGGGGACCTCTCCGTCTGCATGATTGGACCCGCAAACTATCCGGCTGCGGCGTCAGTACAATGACAAACTTCGCGAGCTATTCTCAATCGCGCGAAATCGGCTCCGACCTATTGTCGCAATGGGCGGTCCCGCAAGAGGCTGGGGCGTTATTCGGCGGGCAGGATCGCGGATCCGGCGGCCTCCCGCCGCGTCTGTTCGATGAGGTCGGCCACATGGGAAAGGCATTTGCCGCATTGCGGCTTGCGCCCGCAATGGCGAAACGCGGCGGCGACGGTGTCCGCATCAGCCTCGGCCGCGGCGACGAGTTCCTTGTCCTTCAACGCGTTGCAAATGCACACGTACATGGGCGCCAGTCCTTCAATGTGCGGCGTTTCCGCACTTCCAAGATGGCGCTATTAAGAATGATTGTCAATTACGAAATTCCTAATTTCCCCCGGCGGTCTGCGTTTTCATCTCGCCAACGAGGAGCTGGGGGTCGACGAGCGTGCCCGCCCATTTCACGCTCCAGTGGAGATGCGGGCCGGTGACCCGGCCGGTCGCGCCCACTGCGCCGATGACGTCGCCTTTGCTTACGACCTGACCCGGCTCGACGTCGATCCGCGACATATGAAGGAAGGCGCTTTCCAGCCAGTGGCCGTGATCCAGAAGGACGAGCCCGCCTTCGAAATACATGTCGTCGTCGGCGAGGCTAACGATCCCGTCGGCCCGGGCCCTGATAGGCCCGCCCGTCGGC
>CAZBOC010000142.1:0-7606 GCA_964493225.1 uncultured Caulobacterales bacterium
GGTTGACGCCGTAGACGATGGTCTTCACGTCCGAGCCGGCCGGCGCCGAGACAAGAACGCGTTTGGCGCCGCCGTCGAGATGCGCCGAGGCCTTGTCCTTGCTGGCGAAGACGCCGGTGCATTCAAACACGATGTCGACGCCGAGATCGCCCCAGGGAAGCTTCGCCGGATCGCGCTCGGCGAACACCTTCATCGCGCCGAGGCCGGCGTCGATCGTGTCGCCGGTCGTCCTGACCTCGTTGGGAAAGCGCCCGTGGACCGAATCGTACCGCAGGAGATGGGCGTTCGTCTCGACGGGCCCGAGATCATTGATGGCGACGACTTCGACGCCTTCGCGCTTCGTCTCGATCATGGAGCGCAGCGCCAGGCGGCCAATGCGTCCGAACCCGTTGATGCCGATCTTCAGTGTCATAATGATCTCCTAACTGACGAGGGACCTTGCGGTCTCGACGACGCGGTCGCTGGTAACGCCGAAATGTTGATAAAGCGCTGCGCCGGGTCCGGAGGCGCCGAAACCTTCCATGCCGACAAAGCGGTCTTCCGGTCGCAGGAAAAGGTCCCAGCCCTGGCGCACCGCCGCCTCGATCCCGACGCGCGGCGCTTCTCCGAGGACGGCTTTCCTCTCGGCTTCGCTCCGTTCGACGAAAAGCTCGAATGACGGGGCCGAGACTACACGCGCCCGCACAGCGCCGCAGGCGAGCGACGACTGGGCCTTCAGCGCGATTTCCACCTCCGAACCCGTGGCGATCAGAACGACTTGCGGTTCCGGCGCGTCGGCGAGCACATAGGCGCCCTTCGCGCAGAGATTTTCATCCGTGTGGGAAAGGCGCGCGGGCTGCAGCCCCTGGCGCGAAAGCGCGATGACGCTCGGACGAGATCGGTCAGCGAGCGCCAGCGCCCAGCATTCCGCCGTTTCGACAGCGTCACAGGGCCGGAAGACATTGAGGTTCGGGATCGCGCGCAGGGCGGCGAGATGTTCGACCGGCTGGTGCGTCGGCCCGTCTTCGCCGAGACCGATGGAGTCATGGGTCATGACGAAAACAACGCGCACGCCCATCAGCGCGGCGAGCCGTATCGACGGCCGGCAATAATCGGAAAAGACGAGGAACGTGCCGCCATAGGGGATCACCCCGCCATGGAGCGCCATGCCGTTCATGGCCGCGGCCATACCGTGCTCGCGCACGCCGTAATGGATGTAGCGGCCGCCATGGTTTTGCGCCGACAGGATTTCGAGGCCTTTGGTCTTCGTGTTGTTCGATCCCGTCAGGTCGGCCGAGCCGCCGACGGTTTCGGCAACGGCCCCGTTGACCACTTCCAGCGCCATTTCCGAAGCCTTCCGCGTCGCGACTTTCGGCGGATCGGCGGCGAGGCTCGCCTTGTGGTCGCGCATGGCGGCCTCGACGCGCCCGCCGACGTCGCCCGCCATCGCGGCTTCGAATTCGGCCCTGCGCGGCGAACCTTCGAGGCGCGTTCGCCAGGCCTCGCGGGCTTCGCGACCCCGCGCGCCTGCGGCGCGCCAGTCGCCGAGGATTTCTTCCGGAATTTCGAAGGGCGCGTGGGGCCAGCCGAGCGCTTCGCGCGCGCCCCTGATTTCGTCTTCGCCGAGGGGCGCGCCGTGGGAGGCGGCCTTGCCGGCCTTGGTCGGCGCGCCGAGGCCGATGGTCGTCCGGCAGGCGATCAGCGTCGGGGCATCCGCGTCCTGCGCTTCACGCAGCGCTTGCGCGACCGCCGCCATGTCGTGGCCGTCGACGCGCCGCGCGCGCCAGCCCGACGCCTCGAACCGCATCAATTGATCCGTGCGGTCGGAAAGCGACACCGGACCGTCGATGGAAATCTCGTTGTCGTCCCAGAGGACGATCAGCTTGCGGAGCGCCAGCTGGCCGGCGAGCGAGATCGCGTCCTGCGAGACGCCCTCCATCAGGCAGCCGTCGCCTGCGACGACATAAGTCCGATGATCGACGAGGTCGTCGCCGAAGCGCGCGCTGAGATGCGCCTCGGCGATCGCCATGCCGACGGCGTTGGCGAGCCCCTGGCCGAGCGGACCCGTCGTCGTCTCCACCGCCGGCGCATGACCGTATTCCGGGTGCCCCGCCGTCCTGGAGCCCACCTGGCGGAAATTGCGGATCTCCTCGATCGTCATGCCGTCATAGCCGAGAAGATAGCCGAGGGCGTAGATCAGCATCGATCCGTGCCCGGCGGACAGGACGAAACGGTCGCGGTCGGGCCAGTCGGGCGCGCTCGCATCGAATTTCAGAACCTGCGAGAAAAGCGCCGTCGCTACGTCCGCCATGCCCATCGGCATGCCCGGATGACCGGACTTCGCCTGTTCCACCGCGTCCATGGAGAGCGCGCGGATCGCGTTCGCCATCACGGTCAGTTGATGAGATGGGAGGCGCGCGCCGAGGTCGGCCATAGGAGATCCGGTAAGTCGGTGAAAGTGTTGAACGACAACGCGCTCGGGTCATGCCTGCTGCGCCGTTTCCGGTCAAGTGCGCGACGGGGCGCGGCGTCGCGGGATCCCCGGCGCAACGCCGCGCGTCCCTCTCGCTCCTCTCCAACTGGACAGGCCGGATCGGCGCAGTCACAATTCGCTGCACGCTGATCGCTGGGGGTTCGCCTCGTGTCCGCATTGGAAAACGCAGTCCGCCGCCTCGCCGATGCGCTCGACAAGCTGGAAAGCGGGATCGAAGAACGGCGAGGCACCGCCGACAAGGGCGCCCTCGACGAGGCCGCGCAGACGGCCGAGGCCGCGCGCGCCGAACTCGACGCTGTCGACGCGGCGCTTTCGGTCTCGATAGACGAGCTGCGCGCGCTACTGAAGGGGGACGCCGTCGCCGACCAGGACGCCGAAGGAACGAAGGACGCCGCCGATGGCTCAGGTTGAAATCACGGTCAACGCCCGCTGCTATCGCGTCACCTGCGACGACGGTCAGGAACAGCGGCTCAAGAGACTCGCCGCCCATTTCGACGGGCATGTGGAAAAACTCGCCGCCGATCTTGGACAGATCGGCGACGCGCGGCTGATGCTTTTGTCAGCGCTCGTCGTTTGCGACGAACTGTTCGAAGCAAGATCGAGGGCCGCCTCCCTTGAAAACGCGGCGGACAAGCTAGACGCGGAAACGATCGGCGGGGCCGCCCGCGTAATCGAGGCGGCCGCGGCGCGGGTCGAGAAGATCGCCGAGCAGATCGCACGACCCCGTCAAGCCGAAGCGATCCACTCCTGATCGCGCGGAGCGCGCGCGGCGCGAAAGGCGACCCGTGCGCCGCCGTCCGTCAGCCGCCGGTTCAACCTCGGTTCAACCTCAGTTCAACGCCACGGAGAATTTGAAGGTCTGCCCCGCCGGCACCAGGTGGACGCAAAGATCGTCGCCGGACGCAGCCTCGAACGGGCACTGAAATTCACCGCGTTCGTCGAGCAGCGTCAGTTTCAGGGGGCCGCGGTCGCTCGCCGTCGCCGTGCAGACGCCGCCGACCACCTCGTTTCCGACAAGAGCATCGGAACTGGCGCGCCCGCGCCCGCGCCCGCGCGGCTTCGTGACGTCGCCGCCTTCCTGGTCGAGCTCGCAGTCGGCCGTCCAGTGGCCGTCGCCGAAGAGCTTGATTCGAAGCTGCGCGCCCTGAGCCTGCGCGGGTGAAGGCGCCGTCGCCGGCGCCGCGACCACGAAGGCCGCAAACGCGGCGCAGGTGGCTGACTTCAAGGGCTTCATGGGTTCCTCCATCTTGGGCGCCTGGCGGCCGGACGCGTTCCGTGCGGGGGGACCGCCGGAAATCCGATATGCGGCGGAGACGGCGCAAATCGCCGCCGCCGGGCCTCGTGACGAATGCGCGACACTCTCGACTGCGACCGACTGTGACCGACTGCGACCAAGCGCGCGTCTCCGCCCCGCGACCGGGGGGAGCCTATCCGGGCCGGGTCCCGCTCGCGTTGACCGGCGTCAATGCTTCGGTCGGGACAGGGCTTCGGTCGGGACAGGGCTTCAGGCGGGAAGGGATCGCAGGCGAGCCGCAACAGTCGGCGCGCCGGCTGCGCCTGTCGTCAAGCAGGGCCCCCGACGTCAACTGCGCCGGGCGTGATCAGAATATTCCGGGCAGGCCGAGGGTCGCCGAGTCCTTTTCAATGACGACCTTGCCTTCATCGCCGATCACGGCGTTGATCGCGGCCTTGCGCGCCTCGAGCCATTCCTCGGGGTCGTCGACCCGCAACGGCGCGGCGCTGTCGTCAACCTCGCCGTCGATGAACTTCCAGAAGATGAGCTGGTTTGCGAAACTTCTGTCTTTCTCTGCGCGCCCGCCGTTTTCCGCGCCCAGGACCGCGCGGATGTTGGGGTCGGCCGCCAGAGCGTTCGCTCGCTGCAGGAAGACCTGCTCTCCCGTCGACGGCGGCGGCGCATTCGGATCGCCGAGCAGAACCTGTTTGGCGCGGTCCGACGCGGAGAGTTCCTGCGGGCGCGTCTCGCCCGGCTTCGGCGGGCGCAGGGAATAGTCCGGCGGAACGACCAGCGGGGCCTTCGTGGTGATCGCGAATTCGTCGGGCGGGTTCTTGCCGCCGCCGAGGGCGGCGCAACCGCTGGCGCCGAGCAGGACAAGCGAAAGGAGAATGCTCCCGCGGAAAAGGGAATTGGTCATGGCTGTGTTGCTCCACCTGATTGCAGGCCGCCCCCTCGCCGGGACCGCCTTATAGGCCTGCGGCGGCCGCCGCGTAAAGGCTCAGCCCTTTTTGGCGGCGCGCCCGTCGAGGAATGCGTCGAGAATGAGAAGCCCGACGCCGACATTGATCGCAGCGTCGGCGATGTTGAAGACCCAAGGGAAGTAGAGCCCGGTAAAGTCGAGGAAATCGACGACGAAGCCGTAAGCGACGCGGTCATAGAGATTACCGAGCGCGCCGCCGATGATGAAGGCGATGGCGACGGCCGTTAAGGGTTTGGTGACGCGCGCGAGCCAGACGGCGAGCGCGCCGGCGATGCTGATGGAGATTAGCGACAGGAGTATCCGCGAGCCCATGCCGCCGGCCAGCATGCCGAAGCTCGCGCCCTTGTTTTCAACGTAAGTGAGATCGAAGATCGGCGAAAGCGCGATCTGCTGGCACATGCGTTCGGGCGCCTTGGCGCAGGGGGCGTAGCGCTCGGGCAAGGCGACCACGTTCACGATCAGATACTTCGTGACCTGATCGGCGAGCGCGATCAGCCCCGCGCCGATCAGCGCGCGCGAGAAAAGCGCGTTGCGCCGCGCCGCGCCGGCCCAGTCCTTCGCCTTTTCCAGATAGATCTCGCTCGCGCCCGTCATGCCGCACCCTTCGCCCGGTCGAGGCGGTCTACCGCATCCGCGCAGCGCCCGCAAAGCGCCGGATGCGCGCCCGCGTCGCCGACGTCGCCCGTATAGCGCCAGCAGCGTTCGCATTTGCGCGCCCCCGATTTCTTCGGAACGACGGCGACGCCGGCCACATCGTCAAGGCGGAAAGCCTCCGTCGGCGCCTCGCCGCTCCGGAGCGAGACGGGCGCCGTGATGAAGAGTTCGGCGAGGTCGTGGCCGTTGACCGCCGAGAACAATTCCGGGTCCGAGATGAAGACTTCCGGCGCCGCCTCGAGGCTCGCGCCGATGCGCTTTTCCCGCCGCTCGATTTCGAGGGCGCCCGTCACGACGCGGCGCACCTTGCGCACCCGCGCCCATTCGCCGGCGAGGGCCTCGTCGCGCCAGTCGGCGGGGGTCTCGGGGAACGTCGCCAGGTGGATTGATCCGTCTTCGGAACCAAAGCGTTCTCCCCACGCTTCTTCCGCGGTGAAGACGCAGATCGGCGCCAGCCAGTGGATAATCCGGTTGAGGGCGGCGTCCATGACGGTGCGCGCCGCCCGTCGGCGCGGGTCGTCGGGCGCGTCGCAGTAAAGCGCGTCTTTGCGGATATCGAGGTAGAACGCCGACAGATCCACCGAACAGAAATCGAGGACCCGCCGCCATACGGTCTTGAAGTCGAACGCCGCGTAGCACTCGCGCACCTCTGCGTCGAGGACGCCGAGCAAATGCAGGACATACCGTTCCAGCGCCGGCATCTCGGCGGGCGCGACCGCCTCGGCGGCGTCGAAGCCGTTCGCCGCGCCGAGGAGATAGCGCAGCGTGTTGCGCAGCTTGCGATAGGCGTCGACGGCGCTGTCGATGATCTCCTTTGAGATCCGCAGGTCCTCGGTGTAGTCGGAACTGGCGACCCAGATGCGCACGATCTCCGCGCCATATTGTTTGATCACCTCTTCCGGCGCCATGACGTTGCCGAGGGATTTCGACATTTTGCGCCCCTCGCCGTCGACGACGAAACCATTGGTGACGAGGTGGCCGTAGGGCGCGCGCCCGCGCGTGCCGCAGCTCTCCAGAAGCGAGGACTGGAACCAGCCGCGATGCTGGTCCGAGCCCTCGCAATAGACGTCCGCCGGCCAGGGGAGATCCTCACGTTCTTCGAGGACAAAAGCGTGGGTCGACCCGGAATCGAACCAGACGTCGAGGATGTCCTCGACTTTCTCATAGGCGTCCGCGTCGTAGTCCGGCCCCAGAAATTCCGCCGCCGGCGTATCGAACCAGGCGTCGGCGCCGCGCGCCTCGATCGCTTTCAGGACCCGCTCGTCAACCGCCTTGTCGCGCAAAACATCGCCGGTCGCCCTGTCGACGAAAACCGTGATCGGCACGCGCCAGGCGCGCTGGCGCGAAATCAGCCAGTCGGGCCGGCCCTCGACCATGGCCTTGAGGCGCTTGCGGCCCGTCTCGGGGGTGAACTTGGTCGCGTCGATGGCGGCGAGCGCGTTCTCGCGCAGCGTCTTTCCGTTCGCCGTCGGGCGATCAAGCGCGATGAACCATTGCGGCGTGTTGCGGAAGATGACGGGCGCCTTGGAGCGCCAGGAATGGGGATAGGAGTGGGTCAGCCGGCCGCGAGCCAGTAATTTTCCGTGGGCGATCAATTGCTCGACCACGGCCTTGTTGGCGCCGCCGTCCCTGCCCTTTTTCTTGCCCTCGATGACGAGCACCTGTTCGCCGGTGAAGCCCGGCGCTTCCTCCGTATAGGCGCCGAATTCGTCGACCGTATAGGGAATTTCCGCCTGCGCGCCGAAGGCGGCGACCCAGGCCATGTAGTCCTCCTGGCCGTGGCCCGGCGCGGTGTGGACGAACCCCGTCCCCGCCTCGTCGGTGACATGATCGCCGGCGAGGAGCGGCACGGAGAATTCGTACCCGCCCGAATGGCCTTTCAGCGGGTGATCGCAGAGCATTCGTTCAAGCAGCGCGCCCGGAACATCGCCGAGCCGCGTCCAGGCCTCGATCAGCCCCGCCTCTCGCACGCTCTCGGCCAGCGCGTCAGCGAGAATGAGCTTGTCCCCCGGCTTCGACCATGGCTCGAAATCGAGACCGCCCTTCATTTCCTCGACGCGATAGACGCCGTAGGAAAGGCGCGGCCCGTAACAGATCGCCCGGTTGCCGGGGATCGTCCAGGGCGTCGTCGTCCAGATGACGACGGACGCATCGGCCAGCATCGCACGCAGGTCGTCCGGATTTTCCGCCCCCGGAATGCGCCCTTCGACCGCGTCGAAGCGGGTGTCGTCGATCCGCGACAGGGGAAACTTCACCCAGATCG
>CAZBOC010000143.1:0-7530 GCA_964493225.1 uncultured Caulobacterales bacterium
GGACGGGCCGGTGCTGGCGCGCATCGATCGCGTTGTCGATGGCGATACGGTGCGCGTCAGCGCGCAGGTCTGGATTGACCAGTCGATCGACGTGGCCGTGCGCGTCGCAGACATTGATGCGCCGGAGCTGTTCCGGCCGAAATGCCGGGTTGAACAAGCCAAGGCGCGGGCTGCGAAGGCGTTCGTCGCGGATTTCGTCGCCCTTGGCCCCGTGCGCCTCTACGACATCAGGCCCGACAAATACTCGGGCCGCGTCGTCGCCAGGATCGAAAACGGCGAGGGCCGCGACCTCGGCGCGGCCCTCGCGGCCGCGGACCACGCCGTCTACGGCGCGCGGGGAAGCTGGTGCGATTAGCGAGCCGAATTGGCGGTCGAGCTTAGATCCCTCGCGCTCCGGGAGGGATGCGCCTCCCTGAAGATCACGGCCTTGCGTCTTCGGACGCCGACTGATGACGGGGGACGCCGACTGGTGACGGGCGCGTTATTGCTGCGCCGGCTCATGGGTGACGACGATATTGAGGACGTCGGGGAGGGTTTTCGGCGCGTTTTCGCCCGTCTCCTGGATTGTCGCGAAGGAAACGGGCTCGGCCGGGGCCGCCGTGACCTCGAGCGATCCGCCCTCGGCGAGAAACGTCGCAAGCGCGTCGATGTAGCCGGCGATGCGCGGGTTAACGCCGTTCGCCTCGGAGCCGCCTAGGCGGAGCATGGCCGGCGCGGACTGGCGCAAATCCGCCGCCGCGCCCTCGCCTGTCGCGCCCATGCGGCCGGCGGCGAAGGCGAACGCCTTGTCGAGCAACTGCTCGTCGCGCAGATTGAAATCGAACCCGGCGAAGGAAATGCGCCTTGCGATCTCATCGCCAAGGGCTCCCTCGCGGATAAGCGCGTCCCATTGGACGAGCGAGGGACCGGCGAGCCTCAGCCCGGCGCCCGTATCGAAAAGATCCGTAAACGAATAGGCGCCCTTCGTATCGAGACCGCCTGTTTCCCCGTCCCAGCTCCACTTGCCGTAGCCGTCGCCTGTCACGGTGTCGAGCCCGAGCGAGACGAGGGCCTCGCGGAGTTCGGCGAGTTCGGCCGCGCCGGTGTCGGCCGTGTCGCCGACGCCGAACTGGTCAGCCATCATGTCGACGGCGTCGAGAACCGAAAAGCGGAAGCCCTCGTCGATCTGTTCGAAGTTCGAGGGTATCAGCCAGTAAAAATCCGCAGACGGAATCTCCGTGCGCGCTACGGAAACGATCTCCCTGCCGTTCCAGATCTCGCGGCTGCCGACGAAAGACAGCGCCCCGAGATCAATGAGATCGGTCTCGGTCACCGGCGGCAGGCGCCAGGCCGTCAGCCATTCAAGGGCGCCCGAAAGGTCCGCGCCGCGCACCTCGATCAGGTCGATTTCCCGAACGCTCGTCAGACCGCCCGCATTGGCGGCGATAAAGGCGATCGGATTCTGGAGCGCCTTGTCGATCTCTTCGCGCATCCAGGGCTGCAGGATCTTGTCTTCGGGGCGCGGCTCGCGCGCCTGTCGGCCGATGCGCTGGGCGACCTCGACGAGGCCCGCGCCGGCCGGGGCCCGCGTCGTCATCGTGAACCCTGCGACGCGCTCGTAATCGGTGCGACCGCCTTCATAGCCGCGCACGAAGCCTTCCGCGACCGTCATGAAGATTTCCGCACCCTGACTTTCGTTGAGGCGCAGGCTCATGCCGGAATAGGCCGCGCCGTCGAGCGCGTAGGATTTCGACGCGCCCGCGAGCGTGCGCGCAATGTCGATGAGGCCCGCCGCCGCGGCGTCTTCCTGCGTTCCGATCGCGCCGGCCTCGCGCGGGGCGAGGGCGAAACTGCGCGCTTCAAGCCCGTCGAAGACCAGCTTGTCGAAAGAGACGGCGAGGCTTTGCGCGCCGTTCTCCCACTGCAAGCCTTCCGACGTCACGCCGGCGAAGGCGAGACGGTCGAAAAGCGCGGCGGGCGAGTCGGCTTCGCCCGCAAGAACCGCGGCAAGCGCCTGCGCGTCCCCGCCCCAGATGTCGGCGCGGTCGACGCGCAGGCCGTAATCCGGGGCGTCGGCGAAAGCGATAAAGAGGTTTTCAACCACCATGGCGCCCGTCGCCGGGTCGAACCGGGCCCCGTCATACGAGGTCCGGAGCCATCCAGGCAGCGCGCCGAAATAGGCCGCGACATCGAAGGGTTGCGCGTTCGCGCGCGCATAGGGCTCGACGAGAAGCGCCTCGGCCGTCAGCGGCGGCTCCGTCAGGCTCGTCGCGCACGAGCCGGCGAGCCCGGCGGCCAGCGCGGACAAGGTCAGACGGCGAATGGTTGACGTAAACATGGACACCCCCCGGTTTTTCAGTTTCCCGCGACAAGAGACATCGCAGACACGAGGTCTCCCGGCAAGGTCGCTTCACCTCAAATACCTGCCGACATCGAGCCGGGGCCCTGAAGCGCCTATCGAACGCCGGCCTTTCCGCACGGCGACGGGCGTTGCTCAGCGGTAGAAGGTCGTCTCGGCGCCGGTGAACGCCCACGGTTCGGCGAGGTCGATGCAAGACATCACGTTGTTGAGGGCCTCGATTTTCATCAGCGCGGCGCCGGTCTCTGAGCGGCTGGTCTGCAACAGAACGACGCCCATGATCTGCGGGCCGACGAAATTCGCCCGCAGGCGGTTGTAGCAATAGATCGGGCCTTCCTCGACGTCGGCGAACGAGGCGTTGATCCGCGGCGAACCGGCGTCGCCGGATCCTTTCTCGAAGGTCAGAAAGTCGTTCGCGGCCTTTTCGCGCTGCTCCGAAAGCATCGGGGCGAGGGCGACGAAATCCGGCGTCAGCGACTTCACGCGGCCGTGGAGGGCGAAGATCTGGCGGTCCGGGTCGACGGCGTCCGCCGCCAACGCGATGGCGCTGACCTTGGTGGTCGCGGCGTTGTGCGAGGCGTCGGTGAACCAGGCCCCCTGCGCCGTGCCGGGCCTGTCGACCAGCGCCGTGCGGCAGGCGTCCTCGCCGGTCGCGCGGCGCAGGCCGTAGGCGTCGCCGAGCTTCTCGCTCCAGAGGTCCCTCAGTCTGGCGGGCAGATAATCGATGGGGCAGCGCGCCTTGGTCTGGTCGTGGGCGAGGGCGGCCAGCAGCGAGGGCGCTGCGTTGAAGACGGCGGCGCGCGCATAGGGGTTGGTGCTGTAGCGCTCGGGGCGGGCCAGCGTCGCCGGCTGGGCCTGCGCGTCGTGGAGACCGACGTCGAAACCGTCGCCGGCCCCGACGACGTCGCCGGCCTTCAAGCGGATCCGGGTTTCAACGGCGAGATGGTCAGGTCCGCCAAGCTCGCTGAAAGCCTCCAGCCCGCCGGCCTGGCGCAACAGGTCCGCGTCGACGCTGTCGAGGCGATCGTAATAGAAGTCGATCGACTGGCAGGCGGTGAAGTGGATGGTCCAGCTCTCCTGCGCGGCGGCGTTCGCGGATCGCACGATTTTGCGCTCGATCGCGGTGACGTCGGAGCGGGCCGGCGCGAGGGCCCTGGTCGAGCGGCGTTCGAAAACAGTCTCGCCTTTGCGGGTGTTGACCCGGATGTAGGGGGCGGGAAGCGGTTCGCCGGGCGCCGTCACCGCGCCTAGCGGCGAGACGCTGACGACGTCGTCAATATTGGCGAAGGGTCCGGAAAGCGGCGCGACGCCCTGCGGGCAGGGTTGCGACGCAAGGGGGGCGCGGACCGGTTTGATGGCCGCCACGCGGTCTATGGCGCGCTCGCCGGCGTTCGGGTTCATGATCAGAACGCCGAGAAGAGCGCTCGCCGCCACTATCGCCGCCAAACGGGTCAGGTACCCCGCACCGCCCATCGCCAAACCCGTTTTCCGCACCGCGCCCGCAAGGTCGCCGTCGGGGGCGCCCAAGTCAAGGCGCAATTCACGATATGCTAACGCTGTCGGACGAGCCTCGCATTTGCGATAGTCGCGGCGCGACGACCGTGCGGCGCAAGCGTTCCGGCGGTTTCTTTCGCCGGCGAAACAGGGAGGCGGCCGAGCCATGTTCACGCCCACGACGATCGACGCGCAGTGGCGCGCCTGGCTTGACGAAAACCGCGCGCGCGGGTGCGACCCGGCCGAGCTTTTCAGGATCATGCTGGAGAAGGGCCTCGCCTTCGACGTGGCCATGACGACCTTCGCCGCCGCCTACGGCCTCGAGACGTCCGCGGCCGCGGCGGCGCCGCGCGTCGACGCGGGCCGTTTCGCCGCTTTCCGCGTGGAGACGCTGGCGCAGGAACGGGCCGAGGCCTATTTCTGGCCGGACTTTCTCACCGCCGACGAGTGCGACGCGATGATCGCCTCTTTCGATTACGGCACGGCGCCGTCAACCGTGCTCGGCGATTCCTACGGCGACACTTTCCGCACGAGCCGGACGGCGCATTTCCCTTGCGCGGGCGATCCCGTCGTCGCGGCGGTCAACGACAAGATCTGCCTCGCTCTGGGGATAGGACGCGCCTTCGGCGAACCGATCCAGGGCCAGCATTACGAACCAGAGCAGTACTTCAAGGCGCATACCGACTATTTCGACGCCGGACACTGGGACGCGTCCCTGCGCGTTCAGGGCCAGCGCACCTGGACCTTCATGATCTACCTCAACCACACGCCGGCCGGCGGCGAGACGGTCTTTCCCCGGCTCGACCTATCGATTTCGCCGAAGCGCGGGGCGGGGCTTTTCTGGAACAATCTCGACGCCGCGGGCGCGCCGAACCCTTTCACCCTCCACGAGGCGACGCCGGTGAAGGAGGGCGAGAAATACGTCATCACCAAATGGTTCCGCGAACGCCCTATTGGCGGCTAAGGCGGCGGCCGGACGGCGCTCGCGATCCGTTGAGGCTCGCCTCCGGCTGACGCCTCGGGATGAAGATCGCCAACGGCGCTTCAGCGATCAGGCGCCCAGCGCGCATCCCGGGGACGCCGCGAGGCGGCTTCAAAGGATGACGGCGGGGCGAAGGCTGTCAGTGTTCCTCCGCCAGCTGATCGATCGCTTCATAGAGCGGCAGATCGCCGGCGGCGACTTTCTCGCGCGTTGGGGCCGGCTGGCCGAGGCGGTCGCGATAGACCCAGACATTCGTGAGCACCTTCTCCACGAAGTCGCGGCTTTCCGGGTTGGGGATGCTCTCCACGAAGAGAAGCGGGTCGTCGATCGAAAGCTTGCGGTCCCAGCGGCGCAGATTGCCGGGCCCGCCATTATAGGCGATCGCCACCTTGAAGAGGTCGCCTTGCGTGTGACGGTCGATGAGCTGGTTGACATATTTCTGGCCGAGATCAAGGTTCAGTCCCGGATCATAGAGCCGGTCGCGCCCGGAACGCCGATAGAGCGAGCGGTCGCGCGCGACATAGCTCGCCGTGCGCGGCATGATCTGCATGAGGCCGCGCGCGCCGACGCGGCTCGTCGCGTCGAGCTTGAACTTCGATTCCTGGCGCATCAGCGCATAGAGCACGGCGCGGTCCGTCTCGAACCCGCCGCGCGGCGCATAGTCAGGAACGGGAAAGAGCCCGGCTTCGAGATACTTCGCCTCGCCGGCGAGAGCGATGTCGACCTGCGCCGCCGGCATTTCCAGGCCGATGGCGACGGCCATGAGATCGTAATCGCGGTGGTCTTCGATCGCCCCGTTGACCCAGCGCAGTTCCAGCTCGCCCTCGGTCTTTTTGCCGACCTGAGCGAGGGCCGCGGCGCGCTTTACGGCGGGGTGGGCCTCGACCAGTTTTTCGAACCCGTCTTCCGTCACGAGCGGGCCTTCCCAGTCATAGGCGTATTCGCGGCCCAGTTGGGCGAGGGCGAGCTGGCCGTAAAAGGTGAAGGGGAATTGAGCGGCGATCTCGAGGTTCGGGGCGATGTCTTCCGGAGCGCCGGCGGCGAGGGCCGTGCGCGCGGCCCAGAATCCGGCGGCCGAGCGAAGGCTGTCCTCCTGGTGGGGAACACGAGCCTGGGCCGTGAAATGACGGTGGCTTTCCTCAAGCTCGCCTTCGCGGAAGGCGATCAGTCCCGCGATCCAGTGGGCGAGGAGCGCGGTCTCGCCGTTTTTCTCAGCGACGTCCGTCGCGATCCGTTTCGCGGCGTCGACATAGCCCTGGTAATAATAGCTCGCCGCAATCCAGGAGCGCATGCGGTCGTACTGGCGCTGCGTAATGACGCGGTTTTTCAGATGCCGGTCGATTTCCTTCAGGGCGACGGCGGCCTGTTCGCGGCGCACGAGATAGCGCACGCGCCCCTCGATCCGCTTCAGGCGCGGTCGGCTGGTTCTTTCATAATCGGCGACGAGATCCGGGTGGAGATCATAGCCTTCCGGGTTGCGCCATTTGCGCGGGATCGGCCGCAGCGGCGCGCTCTTTCCCCGGGGCCGGCGTTTCATGGCGAGCGCGTAGATTTTCGATGCGTCCGGATGGTCGGCGTAATAGGCCATCCACTTTTTGAGCTCGCCGTATTTCGAGCGATAGGCCGTCGGGTGCATGTAGCGCTGGTAGAGGACATGGCCCATCAGGGTCTCGTCGTCGAGCGCGGCGATGATCCGGTCCGCCGGCCCCCAAGCGCCTTTCTCCTGAAGGCGGAAAATTTCCCGGTAGCGCTCGGCGTCCTTCTCGCGCAGCACGGAGAGCAGTCGGCGGCCCGCGGCCGCGCCGCCGAGCGCCCGGTGTTCCGGCGCCGCGGCTGCGGCGTCCGCCGCGCGCGCGCCATGGCCGGCCGCCGCGAGAGCGCCGCAGGCGACGAGGGAGAAAAGAGCTGAACGCATCATGAAACACACTCCTCACGCCAGCCTGCGACGGCGCGTATGAACAAACCGTAAGTCCGCGAGAATTCGCTAATCATCGTTAATCCGACGTTAATCGCGCGTCCAGCATGAGAAGATCATGCCAGGCGAGGCGCTTTTGCGCAGGCTGACGCAACAGGAAGGCCGGATGGAACATCGGCAGGGCGGGGATCGGCGCGAGGCCCTCGACGGTGATCTCCCGCCATTTCCCGCGCGCGCGCATGATGCCGTTTACGCCCAGCATCGCCTGGAGCGGCGCGCCGCCGGCGAGAACGATCACCCGCGGTTCGTTCAGCGCGATCATTCGTTCGACGAAGGGCCGGCATATGGCGGTCTCGGCCGCGGTCGGCGTTCGGTTGCCCGGCGGTCGCCAGTATATCACGTTGGTGATCAGCGTATCGCTCTGTCTCGCGCGACCGATCGCGGCGAGCATTCTGTCGAGGAGCTGACCGGCGCGGCCGACAAAGGGCTTGCCGGTCCGGTCCTCGTCTCGGCCCGGCGCTTCGCCGATAACCATGAGGTCGGCGCCGAAGACGCCGTCGCAAACAACCGTGTTGCGCGCGCCGGCCTTGAGGGGACACGCGTCGAACGCCTCTATGGCGGCGACGAGTTCCTCCGGCGTCGCGGCCGCTGCGGCGGCTTCGCGCGCGAGCGCGACGGCTTCGTCGGCGGGCGGCGGCGCGTTTTCGGGCCGCAGCAGCGAAGGGGCCGGCGGCTCTTTCGAACCCGCCGGCGCTTTCGGCGGCCGTGCTTTCGCCGGCTGCGCGGCGGCGCGCCAGTCGA
>CAZBOC010000144.1:0-7421 GCA_964493225.1 uncultured Caulobacterales bacterium
TCTTGTCAGTCATCTTATTGCCGGTGAAGACGACCTTCTCGGCGTTGACGACAATGACATTGTCGCCGCAGTCGATGTGGGGCGTGAACATGGGTTTGTGTTTGCCCCTGAGGCGGGTGGCGATGATCGAGGCCAGACGGCCCACGACGAGGCCCTCCGCATCGATCAGCAGCCACTTCTTGTCCACCTCGGAGGGCTTGGCGGAATAGGTTTTCATCGGATCGGATCCAGAAAGGGTTGTCTTGGCGTCGGGCGACGCCGTAAGCGCCGCCGGAAGTCGCGTCGTCTAGAGCGCGGCCGCGTTCGCGTCAACACCTTCGAGAAGAAAGACGCTAAATCAGGAGGATAATGATGCGGTATCATATTACCGTAAAATCGGAGCTTGCGGGCCTTTTGATGAAATCGACACCCTTGAGATTGCTAACCGCGCCCCGATGAGAGATATCGCCGGCAGTTGTTCCGGAGACCGCCAGCCATGACGCCGCTTTCAAAAAGACCGCTTTTCGCCGCGCCCCTGATCGCCGCCGCGGCCTGCGGCGGCGAGGATGCGCCGACGACCGCCCCGGCCGAGATCGCAATCGAAAGCGTGACGGCGATCGATGAAATCGCCGACGCCGGTCGCACGATCAACGCGGCCGCCTTCTGGATCCATCCGTCCCTCGCTTTCAACAGCCTTCTGATCGTCGCCGCCGAGGACGCCCTCACCTCCTTCGATATCGAAAGCGGCGCGCGCGTCGATCGCGTCGAGGACGTCTCGCTGGACGGCGTCGCGCTCGGCTACAGCGGAAGCGGCCCGCAGGCGCGGGGCGTCGCGGCCGTCCTCGACACTGGCGAAGGCCAGTTCCGCTTTTACGGGATCGACAATATCGACCGGTCCTTCGTCCTCCTGCCGTCGCTGATGGTGGCACCCGACGGGGTCGAGGGCTTCTGCCTCGGCCGCCGGGCAGGCGGCGGCGGGCTCGCCCTCCATGTTCTGCGCGATCGCGAAATCGCTTCCTACGAGCTCGCCCTCGCGGAGGCCGGCGTGAGCGTCGAGGCTTCCGCGAGCGCCGCGGCGCCGGAAGGCCTCGTCGACTGCGCCGTCGACGACCGCGACGGTACGGTCTTCGCTCTGGACGCGCGCGGGGGCGTGCACCGATACGCCGAGGCAAGCGTCGACCCCGCGCCTTTCACGGCCGCGCCGGCGAGGCGCCCGCTCGCCATCGAACTCATCGTCAATACGCGCGACGACGACGCCGCGCCCGGCGCGTGCTGCGGCCAGCTCGCCGTCCTCGACGGGCGCGGCGGCGTCGTCCACGTCTTCGATCGCGCCGACGGCCACGCCCTCGGCGCCGTGGAGATCACGGCCTCGTTCGACGTCCAGGGGGTGACGGCGGCCTCGGCCATGGGCGTCGGATCGGGGAATTTCGGCGCGACCTATCGCGACGGGGTTATCGCGCTCGCGACCACGTCGAGCCCGCCCGTAGTCAGGCTAGCGCCCTGGAACGGCGTGCTCATCGCTCTTGGTCAGCCCGTCGGATTTCCGATCAACCCGCGCGAGATAGCGGCCCCGTCGGGCGAGGAAGGCCTCGCGATCGACATCGACGTTCTTGATCCGTGAACGGTGTAAATCGCGGCGCCGAGAACGAACAGGGCGCCGATCTGGTGCGCGAGGCCGAGGGCGATGGGCGTCGCGGACGTCACCGTCGCGATCCCGAGCACCATCTGGGCCAGGATCGCGGCCGCGACGATCCGCGCGCGCGCCTGGAGCGGGCCGCCGCGGGCGGCTGCGAAGAGCCACAATCCCCCGGCGGCGAGGACATAGGCGCCGAGCCGATGGTTGAACTGAACCGCGGCGGCCGTCTCGAACGCGTCCGCGAAGGCCGGCGCGTCGTTGAAATAGGCTCCCGGGAAAAACGCGCCGTCCATCAGCGGCCAGGTCGTATAGGACTTGCCGGCCCGAAGGCCCGCGACAAAGGCTCCGAGGATGATCTGGCCGTAGACCCCCAGCGCCAGAAGCGCGGCGCCGAGGCCGACGCCCCTGAGCGCAAGCGGGCGGGCGTCCCCGCGCCGAAGGTCGAGGGCGAGCCACAGCATCGCGGAGAACAAAAGGACCGCGAGCCCGAGATGGGCCGCCAGCCTGTACTGGCTCACATCGACCCGCTCCGTGAGCCCGCTCATCACCATGTACCAGCCGAGCGCGCCCTGCAGTCCGCCGAGAAGGAAAATGCCGAAAAGCCGCAATCCGAGCGCCCGGTCGAGCCAGCCCCTGACGCCGAAAACGATCAGCGGCGCAAGGAACGCGATCCCGATGACGCGGCCGAGCATCCGGTGGCCCCACTCCCACCAATATATGGTCTTGAACTCGGCCAGCGACATGCCCTCATTGACAATGCGGTATTCGGGAATCGCCCTGTATTTCGCGAATTCCGCCTCCCACGCCTCGGCGGTGAGCGGCGGCGCGACGCCGGTCACGGGCTTCCATTCCGTGATCGAAAGCCCTGAGTCCGTCAGCCGCGTCGCCCCGCCGACGACGACCATCAGCGCCACGAGCGCGCACATGGCGAAAAGCCAGACGGAGATGGCGCGCCGGCGGGCGATCGACGTCGCCTCCTCGGGAGCCGGTTCGGCGGTATCGGCATTGGCGGTGCTCATGGGTTTTGTATAGTGAGCCCTAGGCTGAAAAGCGCGTGACAGCGCGTCGCGGCGGCGATCGGCGCGGCGGATCATACGTGTCCTGCTGAAAGAATGAAGGAGCCGACGCATGCGGGCGAGAGTGAAAAAGCTGATCGGCATGGCGATCCTGGTCCCTGGCCTTGCGGCCTATCTGTTCGCGGCCGCCGCGCTCGGCGAGGCGACGCCGGACCACTGGCTCGTCCGTCTCGTCTATTTCGTCGTCGCCGGCGTCGCCTGGGCTTTCCCCGTGAAACACCTCATGCGCTGGATGAACGCCGAGCCCGCCGACCGATACACCGGATCTTAGCTCTTTCCGGCTCTTCTGGCGGACGAAAGGACAGCGCCCCGATGTTCGACAAGTCCGGCCCTTACCGCCACACGAACGAGGTGAGCGTCTCCCTGAAGCTGCGGGGCGAGGAACCGTTCCTCGCATCGGTCTTTTTGAAGCACAGCGAGCGGCTGATCGATCTGCTCAACGACGCGCGGCTGTTCATTCCGATTCGCGGGGCCGACGGCGAGACCATGATCATCGCGAAGTCTGCGATCGCTTCCATCGTCGAGACCGGCGCCGGCGGCGACGAGGCCTGCGAGGAACCCCGCAGCGACACCGCCGGGCGCCGCGCGTCCTTCGATCCTTACAAGGTGCTGCGCGTCGACGCTTCGGCGAGCGACGAGGAAGTCAAGCGCGCCTACAAGGAACGCATCAAGGCGGTCCATCCGGACGCGATCGCCGCCCTCGACCTCGATGAAGACCTGCGCCGCGCCGCGCTTCTCGCGACGCAAAAGGCGAACCACGCCTACCGGCAGATCATGCGCGAAAGGGCCGAACCGCTGAAGGGCGCCTCGAGCGGCTAGAGAGGGCTGGTCACCGCGGCCCGTTCTGCGCGCCGCCGCCGACGCCGCCCGCCGGGAGCTGGCCGACATTGCCGAGAAGCTGCTCCCAGAAGGAAAGCTCCTTGCCGCGGGTCGGCGTCTCCCGGGAGACCAGCTTGACGTCCAACCCCTCCTCATAGTCGATTCGCTCAACAGCGCTGACGAGGCCTTCTCCGTCGAAGCGGAAGGCGACGACGGTGCGGTCCTGGACCGTCGGCTTGAAGAAGGCCCGCGCGTGATCCTCGCTGCGCAGATAGTACCAGGCGTTCGGGTCGAACGTGCCGATCAGCGAGGGCTCGCCGTATTTGGCGAGGACGCTTTCCTTCGTGTCGACGCCCACCTTGGCTGTCAGCGCCGATTCGCCTCTTTCGAGCACGTAGCCGTGGCTTGAGCGGACCGAAACACAACCGGACAGAGTCGCGGCGAGCAAAAGCGGCAGGAGAACCAGGAGGCGTAAACGGACCATGAGTTGACCCCGGACAGATTGACACTACTTGAAGCGCTCACCTTAAAGCTGAACGCCCGGATCGAACAAGAGCATGATTTTCTCCCTTTTCAGCAAAGATCCGCAGAAAGAGACCGCGGCGCGCCTTTTCGGCGCGATCGCGCAGGAAGCGCGCAATCCCTACTTTTTCACCGAGCTTGAAGCGCCCGATACGGTCGAGGGGCGTTTCGAGATCCTGACGCTGCACATGTATGCGGTGCTCCGTCGTCTCAAGAAACAGGGACCCGAGGCGGAAGCCTTCTCACAGAAGCTTTTCGACGCCTTCTTCAGGAACATGGACGATTCGTTGCGCGAACTGGGCGTCGGCGACATGTCCATCGGCCGCAAGATCCGCACAATGGCGGAAGCCTTCTACGGCCGCGTCGGCGCTTATGAAAAGGCCCTCGACGACGCGGCGCGCGAGGACCTGGCGGCGGCGCTCTCGCGCAACGTCTACGGCGTCGAAGCGCACCACAAGGCGCCGGCGCTCGCCCGCTACCTCGAGACCGCGGCCGGAGCGCTTGCGGCCCGACCGATCGAGCCCTTGCTGCAAGGCTCGGTCGCATTTCCCGATCCCGCTGCGGCGAAGGCGGAGGCGGTCGCGGAGGGCGCCCGGTGACGCCCGAATGGTCCCGCGTCGTCGCCCTCGACGAGCTTCCCGAGGAGGGCCTGCGCGTTCGTCTGGAGGCGGGTCCGACCGAACGCGAGCGGATCGCGCGGCGCCTCGGTGTCGAAGCGGCGCTGAGGATCGCCGGCGAGATCGCCGTCCAGCCGCTGGCCGACGGGGCCCGCGTCGAAGGCACGCTCGATGCGGCGCTCGCAAGGACCTGCGTCGCCAGTCTCGAACCGATGCGGGAGACGCTGAGCGAGTCATTCGCGCTCACGCTGTCGCGCAACGCGCGCCTTGAAAAGCACGGCGAGGATTTCGTTTTCGCGGACGAAGACGTCGAGATCCTTGACGGCGACGCCGTCGACCTCGGCGAACTGCTCGTCCAGCAGACCGCCATGGCGATGGCCGCCCATCCGCGCAATCCCGATGCGAAGAGCCTGGCGGAGGGGTTCGGCGACGGCGGAAGCACATCGCCGTTCGCGGTTCTGAAGGATGCGCGACTCGACGCGCCCGAGGAAGACGCCTAGCACAATCGCGTTACGACGCGCGCGCGATGATTGCGCGCCGGGGCGCATCGTCTATTTTGCAGCCCGGAGAAAGCTTACGTGAAGGACGCTGGCCACCTGATGTCGAAATCCAAGACCGTCACCCTGGCGATCGACGCCATGGGCGCCGACGCCGGCCCGATGGCGGTCGTGGAGGGCGCGGCTCAGGCCGTGGCGGACGGCCAGGACATCAATCTCGTCTTTTTCGGGCGAAAAGATTCGCTCGCCGAACACGTTGCGCATTTCGCGCCCCTGAAAGGCGCCCGCATCGTCGACCGTCCAGATGTCGTCGCCATGGACGCCAAACCCTCCCAGGCGCTCAGGCGCGGCCGCGATACGTCCATGTGGGCCTCCATCGAGGCGGTCAAGTCCGGCGAGGCCCAGGCGGTTCTCTCCGGCGGGAACACCGGCGCCCTGATGGCGATGGCGAAGTCGCAGCTGCGCATGATCGAAGGCGTCGATCGACCCGCGATCTCGGCGCTCTGGCCGACGCCGCGCGGGCGGTCGATCGTGCTCGACGTCGGGGCCAATGTGGAGGCCGACGCCGACCAGCTCGTCCAGTTCGCCATCATGGGCGAGGCCTTCTTTCGCGCGCTTACGGACGTCGCGAAGCCGAGCGTCGGTCTCCTCAATGTCGGGGCCGAGGAATTGAAGGGCCACGACCTGATCCGCACGGCGGCGCGCATCCTGCGCGAGGCCGATCCAGAAATGGCCTTTTCCGGCTTCGTCGAGGGCGACGACATCTCCAAGGGCACGGTCGACGTCGTCGTCACCGACGGGTTTTCCGGCAACATCGCCCTGAAATCGGCGGAAGGCGCGGCGCGGCTGGTCGGGCGCTGGATGAGAGAAACGCTGACCGGCAGCCTGATCTCGCGCGTCGGCGCGCTCATGATGATGCGCGAGCTGCGGCGGCTGAAGTCGCGGATCGATCCGTCCTCGGCCAATGGCGGCGTCTTTCTAGGGCTCAACGGCACGGTCGTGAAAAGCCACGGAGGCGCGGATTCGCGGGGTGTGGCGAGCGCCATCGCCATGGCCGCCAATCTCGCGCGCCACCCCTTCCATGATGAGATCGCCGCGACCGTCGCGCGCGTGCGCGCCCGCGCCGAGCGCGGCCTCGAAGGCGCGCCGCGCAGCATTGACGGCGTTTCGGATGAGACGAGCCCCGTAAAGGCCGCGCTGTGAGCCTGAAAGTCGTCGTCGCCGGATGCGGGGGCTATCTGCCGGAGCGCGTCCTCACAAACGAGGAACTCGCCCAGCGGGTGGAAACGAGCGACGCGTGGATCCGCGAGCGGACCGGAATTGGCGAGCGACGCATCGCGGCTGATGATCAGTACACATCTGATTTGGCGGTGGAGGCCGGGCGCGCGGCCCTCAGGGACGCCGATTTCCGGCCCGACGACGTTGATCTGATCATCGTCGCGACGACCACGCCGGACCTGACCTTCCCCGCCACCGCCGCAATCGTCCAGGCCAAGCTCGGCGCGCCGCCCGGGGCCGCATTCGACGTTCAGGCCGTGTGTTCGGGCTTTATTTACGCGCTGTCGACGGCGGAGAAATTCCTCGCCAGCGGCCAGCACCGGCGCGCCCTCGTGATCGGCGCGGAGACCTTTTCACGCATCCTCGACTGGACGGACCGGTCGACCTGCGTCCTGTTCGGGGACGGCGCCGGCGCGATGGCGCTGGAGGCGCGCCCCGAGGAAGACGCCGGCGGGCGCGGCGTCGTCGCCTCCTATCTGCGCTGCGACGGACGCCTCGTCGATCTGCTCTATGTCGACGGCGGCGTCTCGACCACGGGGACAGTCGGCCACGTCCGGATGCACGGCAACAAGGTGTTCCGCGAAGCGGTGGAGCGAATCTCCGCAGCCATGCGGACGGTCGCCGACGAAGCCGGCCTTTCGCCCGACAGCATCGACTGGTTCGTTCCCCACCAGGCGAACGAACGCATCATCAAGGGCGTCGTCAAGAAGCTGGGCCTGCGCCCCGATCAGGTCATTTCGACCATCGACCGCCAAGGCAACACCTCGGCCGCCTCGATCCCGCTCGCCTATGTCGAGGGGGTCGCGGACGGGCGAATCAAGCCCGGCGACCTCGTGATGCTCGAAGCCATGGGCGGCGGCCTGACGTGGGGGGCCGCGCTTTTGCGCGCCTGACGCGCGGCGTGCGCCGGGTTACGCGGCGCGCGCGCCTCGACGCGAATGGATGAGGATAAAAACTCTGCAATAATATCAGTCGGTTGTTGACCCCCTTCGCGCGC
>CAZBOC010000145.1:0-7419 GCA_964493225.1 uncultured Caulobacterales bacterium
CGGACATATCCTTCCGCCCCCAGACGGAAAGCGCGTATTCGCCGCCGACGAAGCCGAAGGGCTGTTTGCCGAGCCGTTCAAGCCTTCGCGTCAAAAGCGTGCCGAGGGTCTGGTGGGCGAGCTGGCCGTCGAACGGATAGCAGACGAGGAAATGCCGGCCCATATTGGGAAAGGTCTCGACGAGCAGTTCGCCCGGGTCCGGGATGAGCGATACTTCTCTTTGCACGGACAACCAGTCCTGGACGGGGTCCGGCAGGCTCGCCCAATGCGCCGGATCGTGGATCATCGCGCGCACGCGGCCTGCGAGATAGGTCGACAGCGGGAACTTCCCGCCCGCCCAGGACGGCACGCGCGGCTGTTCTCCGGCCGCTTTCGAGACAAGGCAGTCGACGCCGTCGACGCCTTCGAGGCGGAGGACTTCGCCGGCGAAAAGGAACGTGTCGCCCACCGCCATGTGCTCGATCAGCCATTCCTCGATCGTCCCCAGAACCCGCCCCGGCCGTTTCGGCCCCTTTTTGCTCACGAGGCGGACATTCAGCGCCGTCGCCTCGACGATCGTGCCGACATTCATGCGATAGCTTTGCGCGACTTTGGCGTTGCGCACGCGATAAAGGCCCTCGGCCGTTTTCACGATCCGTTTGTACCGATCGTAAGTCTTCAGCGCATAACCGCCGGTCGCGACGAATTCGAGCGCCTGGTCGAACGTCTCGCGCGGCAGGTCCGCATAAAGAGAAACGGAGATGATTTCCGCATAAAGATCGTCAGGATCGAAAGGTTCGGCGCAGGCCATGCCCATGATGTGCTGACACAGGACATCGAGCGCGCCGGCCCGCGGCGGGGCGCCGTCGAGCGCCCCCTCCTCGATCGCCGCTTTGGCGGCGAAGCATTCCAGGACCTCGAGGCGATTGGACGGCACGAGGAGCGCACGGCTCGGCTCGTTCATGCGGTGATTGGCCCGCCCGATGCGCTGGGTCAGCCGGCTCGCGCCCTTCGGCGCCCCGATCTGAATGACGAGATCCACGTCGCCCCAGTCGATGCCGAGATCGAGGGTCGAGGTGCAGACGACCGCGCGCAGGTCGCCGCGGGCCATCGCCGCCTCGACTTTCCGCCGCCGCGCGACGTCGAGCGAGCCGTGGTGGAGCGCGATGGGGAGATTGTCGTCATTGAGACGCCACAGCGCCTGGAAGGTCAGTTCCGCCTGGCTTCGCGTATTGACGAAGACAAGCGTCATGGCCGCCGCCCTGATCGCCCCATAGACTTCCGCCCAGGCGTGGCGCGCGGAATGGCCCGACCAGGGGATGCGCTCCTCGGAGTTCATGACCTCGACGCGCGCCTCGGCCCCGCCCTCCGCGACGATGAGGCGCGCGTCCTCCGCGCCCGTTCCCTGCGGCGTCAGATAGGCGATCATCGGGGCGGGGTCCGGCACGGTCGCCGACAATCCGCACACCCGCAGATCCGCCCTCCACCGCCGCAGGCGGGCGAGGCCGAGCGCGAGGAGATGGCCGCGCTTGACGCCGACGAGCGAGTGAATCTCGTCGAGAATGACCGCCTTCAGGGAACGGAAGAATTGCTCCGCGTCCGGATGGGCCAGCAGCAGCGCGACCTGTTCCGGCGTGGTCAGGAGGATGTCGGGTGGATTGAGTTTCTGGCGCTGTCGCCGCGCCTGGGGGGTGTCGCCCGTGCGGGTCTCGATGGCGACGGGCAGACCCATCTCGCGCGCGGGGCCCTCGACGTTTCGCGCCACGTCGACCGACAGCGCCTTCAGCGGCGAGATGTAGAGCGTGTGGAGCCCGCCTCCCGCGCCGTCCGCGGCGAGTTCGACGAGGCTCGGCAGAAAACCCGCCAACGTCTTGCCGCCGCCCGTCGGCGCGATCAGGAGATGCGAGCGTCCCGAGAGCCCGGCCTCGAGGCAGGCGAGCTGGTGCGCGCGCGGGACCCAGCCGCGGGCCGCGAACCAGTCGGCGAAGACCGCGGGGAGAAGGTCCTGTTTCCGGGCGCCGTCAGCCATGGACGCGAGCATAGCGCCCGCCAGCGCCCGCGGAAATCAGACCCGCGCGCCGTCGTCGTCGCAGCCCCGGCCGCCTCAAGCAAGCCCGGTCCGCCCGATGGCGAGAAATTTCTCCCGCCGCCGCTTGCGCAATTCGTCGGGCGACAGGGCCTCGAGTTCGTGGATCGCGGCCTCGACCGCGTCGCCAAGGCGTTCGATCGTCAGGGCTGCGTCGCGGTGCGCGCCGCCGACGGGTTCGGGGATGATGCTGTCGATGACGGAAAGCTCGAGCAGATCCTGCGCCGCGATCTTCATCGCCTCGGCCATGTCGGGCGCCTTGTTCTCGCCCTTCGCGGCTGCGTCCTTCCAGAGGATCGAGGCGCCGGCCTCCGGGGAAATCACCGAATAGATCGCGTGCTCGAGCATCATCACGGTGTTGGCGGCCGCAAGCGCCACCGCGCCGCCGGAGCCGCCCTCGCCGACGATGACCGATACGACCGGCGCGCCGAGGGAGAGGCATTTTTGCGTGCAGGTCGCGATCGCCTCGGCCTGGCCGCGCTCTTCGGCGCCGCGTCCCGGATAGGCGCCCGGCGTATCGACGAGGGTGATGACCGGCAGATCGAAGCGCTCGGCCATGTCCATCAGCCGGATCGCCTTGCGGTAGCCTTCCGGCGAGGCCATGCCGAAATTGTGCCTGACCCGCGCCTGCGTGTCCGCGCCCTTTTCGTGGCCGATGACCATCACGGAGCGGCCGCGGAAACGGGCGGGCCCGCCGACGATCGCGGCGTCCTCGCCGAAGGCGCGGTCGCCTGCGAGGGGCGTGAAATCGTCGGTCAGCATCGAGACGTAGTCGCTGAAATGGGGGCGGTTCGCATGGCGCGCGACGAGCGTCTTCTGCCAGCGGGTCAGTTTGGAATAGGTCTCCTCGAGGAGCGTCTCGGCCTTGGACTGGAGGCGATCGATCTCCTCATCCACGTCAACGCCCTCGCCTGCGTTCATGTTGCGCAGATCCTCGATCCGCCCCTCGAGCTCGGCGATCGGTTTTTCGAAATCGAGGTAGGTGCGCAGGGACAAGGGGGCCGCTCCGGATGACGATGCTGAAACTTAAATCGATGCGCCCGGCGCTGCAACGGGGGCCGCGCGCGGGGTTCGGGCCCGGGCGGCGAGCTCCTCGGGGCGGCGAACTCCTCGGGATGAGGTTCGCGCAATGACTGAACGCGGCGGCTTTCATGAGATCCGTCCGCGAACCGGACAAACCGTCGGAGATTTTTCCACGCCCTCGCTGCAAGGCTTATGCTGCCGCCTCCGGCTGCGCGAATGGGCGCGTCGCCGCCGCTCGAGGGAGCGCGCTCGCCTATGGAAATCAGCATCGCCCGGACGCAAGGCCGCGAGCGCGCGCCGGCGCGCCGGCGCGGCTCGGGAGCGCTATTCGCGATCCGGCTTGACGCGGGGGGCGAGACCGCCTTCGCCGGGGGGCGCGTCGGCGTTGAGGCGGCGGGCCGCAGAACCGGAGCCGGCGGCGTAGCGCGTCTTCAGGACCGCCTCGAGGGCCATGCGCCGTCGCAGATCGTCAAGCCCGGCGGCCCGAAGCGCCTGTTCGACGACGACCGCGGCGAGGGGATCGCCGACGGGGGCGGCGGACGAGGCGGCGAGGGCGGCGAGCGCGGCCTGTCCGGGCGTCCCCTTGATGGCCGCTTCGAAGGCCGCCTCGACGATCGGCGCCAGCGTTTCCGAATTCGCCGCCTCGCCCGCGGAAGGGCCGGCGGAGAGGGGCGCGTCGAGGGCGACGCCGGCTGTCTCGGCGATCGCTGCGGCGGCGACGGGATCCAGGATCTCCAGAAGATTGGCGAGTTCGATCAGCTCCATGGCGCTTTCATCGTCCATCGCCGAGATGTCCCCCGTGCCGAGCATGGCGTAAAGCCAGCGCGCGGCGCCCTTGCCGTCGCCGACGATCATGCGGGCCCTTGCGAACTGCGCGGCTTCGGACGGCGCGATAAGCGCCCCGTCGAGCGCGGCGATCGCGTCCGCATGCACGAGCGCGGCGGCGTAGGCGCGCGGGAAGGTGTCCGCGAGGCCGAGCGCCTGCGCGATCCGGCTCGCCTTGTCGCGCAGGAATTCCGGCGCCGTCATCTGGTCGACCGACTGGAACAGGATCGCGTCCGTGAGCGGCTCGTCCGGCCGTTCGACGGCGATTTCGCCGGCGCGCCCGACATCCGCGACCTCGAGGGGCAGGCTGCGGTAGAGGGCGGCGAGTTCCTCCCCGGCGACGACGCCCATGGCCGCGGCGCGCACGCCGGCGGCGGCGCGCGTCTCGGGATCGGCCGCAGGATCCATGGCGACGGCCTTGAGAACGCCGCCGTCGGCCCCTGCGAGGAGCGAAGGCGAGAGCGGAAGCTCAAGCTGGCGCAGCGCGGCGAGATGGAGCGCGTTTTCCGGGGCCGGCGGGGTCTTCGGCGCGGCCCCGGTCGCAAGGGCGGCGAGGAGGGGCTCGTCCGCCCCGGCGAGCGCGCCGCTTTCGCGTGCGAGGCCGAAGGTGAGGTCGGCCGCGTCCCGTTCGCCGGCGACCGCGTAGCACAGGATCCGAAGCTTGACCCAGAAATCCTCGTCCCGTCCGTCGGTCAGGGACGCGTTCCGCCCGCAGGCCCGGGCGACTTCGCCTTCGAGAAGATCGCCGACGGCGAGGGCTTCAGCGACCCCGGAATCGCCGCCGCGCGCGCTCGAAAGGCTCGCGATGGTGCGCGCCTCGTCGACGAAGCCGGCGCGGGCGAGGGCCGTCAGCTTGCGCCCGCCGAGGGACCGGGGCGCGTCCTGCGGCCCCGCGCCTGCGGAGAGAAGCGTGCGGCGCAGCGCTTCGCCGAGGCTCGGCGTGACCGGCCGCGAAGGCGCCCGCTCGAGAAGGAAAGCGACGATCCCGGCATCGGCGCCGCGCCAGAGATCGGCTGGCAGCGCGTCGCGCCCGCCGTCAAGCAGTCCCGTCGAAAACGCGTCGCGGGAAAGGTCGGTCCGTTCGACGGGCGCCGGCGCCGCCGACTGGGCCCGCGCTGCGAAGCCCGCCGCCGCGCCGAACGCCGCCGAAGCGGGGCCCGTCAGAACCGCCGCCGCGACGGCGGCCAATTTCAAGGCTCTATTCATCGCCATTCGTCAGCCCCGTTGCTTCCTCTTCGATAAGCGTTGTCTGCGGCTCGACCATGCCGCCGAAAACGTAAAGGCCGATGCCGATCGCAACCGCCAGGAGAATGATCACCAGTATGAACCGCACCGCCGTCCCCGTTTCGCGTCCCGCCGATCTTGTAACCCAATGCGGGGGGCGCGCCCAGACCGCTTTGCTCAAACCCGACGCGGAAGCGCTCGCGGGCGCCGGGGAGCGCGCCGCGACGGGCCAACGGGCCGCGCCGGCCCGCACTAGCGCGGGCTCGCGCAATTGCGTATTTCCTGAGGGAATGGCTAGGGCAAACGTCTCGCGTCTTGACATTCCGATCGCACGGACCGTCGCGCTCGTCGGCATGATGGGCGTCGGCAAGACGACGATCGGTCGCCGTCTGGCGCCGAAACTGGGTCTGGCGTTCGTGGACGCGGACGAGGAAATCGAAAAGGCGGCCGGGATGTCCGTTTCCGATCTCTTCGCCGCCCACGGCGAGGAGAGTTTTCGCCGCGGCGAGGCGCAGGTGATAGACCGGCTGATATCAGGCCCGCCCGTCGTGCTCGCTACCGGCGGCGGGGCCTTGACCAATCCGGCGACCCGCAAGCTGATCGCCGAGCGCACCTTTTCGGTCTGGCTCAAGGCCGACGTCGACACCATTCTCGAACGCGCGACCCGGCGCAACACCCGCCCGCTTCTGAAGGACGGCGATCCGCGGGCCACGCTGAGCCGTCTCCTCGCCGAGCGCGAACCCTATTACGCCGCCGCCGATATCGCGATCGACGCGGAGCCGGGGCCGCAATCGCGAACCATTGCGGAGATTCTCGAAGCGATGCGCGCCGTTCTCGCCGAAGACGACCCGAAAGACCGCCGCGATCGCGATGGGCGGGACGCGCCATGACCGCCGCCGTGACCGTCGGGCTCGATGCGCGCGCCTACGATATCCGGATCGGGACCGGCGTCCTCGAGCGGGCGGGAGCGGAGATCGCGCCGCTCGTCAAAAGGCCCTGGACGGTCGTCGTGACCGACGAAAATGTCTTCGCCGCCCAAGGCTCCCGGCTGGCGGGGGGGCTCGCCGCGCAAGGGCTCGCGCATGAGGCGATCGTCCTGCCCGCCGGCGAGGAGACGAAGGGCTTTGCGCAGTTGGAGCGGCTCGTCTCGCGGCTACTCGATCTCGGCGTCGAGCGCGGCGACGTCGTCGTCGCCTTCGGCGGCGGCGTCGTCGGCGACCTCGCCGGTTTCGCCGCCGCGATCCTCAGGCGCGGCTGCCGCTTCGTTCAGATCCCGACGAGCCTCCTCGCCCAGGTCGACAGCGCGGTCGGCGGCAAGACGGCGATCAACGTCGCGCAGGGGAAGAATCTCGTCGGCGCCTTCCACCAGCCGTCGCTCGTTCTCGCTGACGTCGACGCGCTCCGGACCTTGCCCGAACGGGAGCTGCGCGCGGGTTACGCCGAAATCGTCAAATACGCAGCCCTCGGCGACGCCGCGTTCTTCGCCTGGCTCGAGGCGAACGGCGCGGCGCTCCTCGCGGGAGACGCGGCGGCGCGCGTCTTGGCCATCGAGAGGTCCTGCCGGATGAAAGCGGCGATCGTCGCGGAGGACGAACGCGAGGCGGGCAAGCGCGCGCTTCTCAATCTCGGCCACACTTTCGGCCATGCTCTCGAAGCCGCATACGGATTTTCGGGCCGCCTCATCCATGGCGAGGCCGTCGCCGCCGGCATGGGGCTGGCCTTCGACTACTCCGTCGAGCGCGGCTATTGCGCGGGGCGCGACGCGCAGGCCCTCAAGGCCCACCTGCGCGCGGCGAGACTGCCCGCCGGGCTCGACGACATCGCCGGCGCGGCCGACATCGGCGCGGAAAAACTGCTCGCGCTCATGATGCAGGACAAGAAAGTCGAGGCCGGCGCGCTCTCGCTGATCCTGGCGCGGCGCATCGGGGAGGCCTTCATCGAGCGCGACGCCGACCAAAAGTCGCTGCGCGCATTTCTGACGCGACCCTCGGTCGGCTGAGCCCTCCGTGAAACAGGTCCCCAAGAGGCGAAAATGACGAATCCTGACAGCATGATCCTCTTAACGGCCGGCGGCGTCTTCGCGCTGCTGGGCATGTCGGCCTTTTTCTCCGGCTCGGAGACGGCGCTGACAGCGACTTCGCGCGCGCGCATGCACAAGCTTGAAAGGGACGGCGACGCGCGCGCCGGCGCGGTCAACGTCCTGATACAGGACCGCGAACGCCTGATCGGGGCGATCCTCCTCGGCAACAACCTCGTCAACATCCTCGCCTCGGTCCTCACCT
>CAZBOC010000146.1:0-7418 GCA_964493225.1 uncultured Caulobacterales bacterium
ACATCGTCACCGTCAACGGCGTGCGCGTCACGGCCGAAGACGGCACCTGGGGCCTTATCCGCGCCTCGTCGAACAAGCCCGAACTCGTCGTCGTCGTGGAAAGTCCGACTTCGGAAGAAAACATGAAAGATATGTTCGCCGAACTCGACGCCGTCCTGCGCCAGCACCCCGAGGTCGGCGAATACAACCAGAAGATTTGAGGCTTGCGGCTGAGCCTCGCCGCCATCCTTCGAAGCCGCCCTTCGGGCGGCGCCTCGAAAAGAGGGAATAGGGATGGCGAAGAACGCAAAGCTCTCATCCTGAGGCGATGGCGCAGCGGCCCTCGAAGCATGGCGGCGCGGGTTGCAGGCGAGGCCCTTGATCCCCGCGCCGGGCGGCGGCAGGCTCGCCCGAAAGGGAGAACGCCATGCCGCAGACGATGCGCGCCGTTGAAATCACCGAGCCCGGCGGCCCGGACGTATTGCGCCTCGCCGAGCGCCCCGTCCCGGCGCCGAAGGCGAACGAGGTTCTGATCCGGATCCATGCGGCCGGCGTCAACCGGCCGGACGTCCTCCAGCGCATGGGGCTCTACCCGCCGCCGGAAGGCGCGACGGACATTCCGGGGCTCGAATGCGCCGGCGAGATCGCCGCCGTCGGCCCTGAGGCGGCGCGCTTCCGGGAAGGCGATGAGGTCTGCGCGCTTCTCCCCGGCGGCGGGTATTCGGATTATGCGGTCGTCGACCATGGCGCGGTCCTCCCCGTCCCGGCGGGGTTTTCCATGCAACAGGCCGCCGCGGTCCCCGAAACTTTCTTCACCGTCTGGGCGAACGTCTTCGACGACGCGGACCTCAAGGTCTCCGAGGCGCTTCTCGTCCATGGCGGCACGAGCGGGATCGGCGCGACGGCGATCACCCTCGCCAAGGCCCTCGGCGCGCAGGTCTATGCGACGGCCGGAACGCCTGAGAAATGCGCGGCGGCGGAGACCCTCGGCGCCGACCGCGCCTTCAATTACAAGGAAGAGGCCTTCGAGGAAGAAATCCAGAAGCTCGGCGGGGCCGACGTCGTCCTCGACATGGCGGGCGGCGACTTCGTGCCCCGCAACCTCGAAGCCCTCAATTTCAAGGGCCGGCACGTCTCGATCGCCTTCCTGCGCGGGGCGGAGGCCACCATCAACGTGATGGCCGTCATGCGAAAACAACTGCGCCTATCCGGCTCGACGATGAAGGCGCGGGGGCCCGCGGAGAAGGCGCGCCTCGCCCATGCGCTGCACCGCACGGTCTGGCCGCTCTTCGAGCAGGGCCGCCTCGCGCCTGTCATGGACAGGACGTTCGCTCTGGAGGACGCTGCGCAAGCCCACCGGCGTATGGAAGCCGGCGACCACATTGGCAAAATCGTCCTTGAAATCTAGGGCGCTGCGGGTTGGCGCGGCCGGTCAATCGGCTTATATCTCTATCGCGCGCAGATAATGCGCTGCGCTTTCTCGCAAAACCGGCGGATAGCGCGGTCCGGCCAGGCGGTCGGTCCGGTAAATCAGACTATTGGAGAGCGATAATGGCCGACCAACCCTTGATGCCCATCGCCACGGCGGTCTGGCTGATCGACAACACGTCGCTGACGTTTGATCAGATTGCGGAGTTCTGCGTCCTCCACCCGCTGCAGGTGAAGGGGATCGCCGACGGTGACGTCGCGGCGGGCGTACGCGGCATCAATCCGATCACCAACCATCAGCTGACGCGCGAGGAGATCGAAAAGGCCGAGGCGGACGAGAAATACAAAATGAAGCTTTCGCGCCCCAAGACGCTCGTGCCCGAGCCGAAAATGAAGGCGCCGCGCTACACGCCCGTGTCAAAGCGTCAGAACCGCCCCGACGCGATCGCGTGGATCGTGAGAAATCACCCCGAGATCCCCGACGCCCAGATCGCCAAGCTCCTCGGGACGACAAAGACGACGATCGTTTCAATCCGCGACCGCACGCATTGGAACTCGGCGAACCTGCAGCCCCAGGATCCGGTCGGGCTCGGGCTTTGCACGCAGATCGAACTGGACGCCCTGGTGAAGAAGGCCGCGGCGAAGGCCGCCGCCGCCGCGCCGGCGCCCGATACGAGCCCGACGCTCGCCCCGGCGGCCCCGGCGCCCGCCGACGAGCGCGAAGAAACGGCCGTTGAAGACGTCGATCTCGACAAGGTTTTCGCCAATCTCGACGACGGGGACACATCCTCCAAGGCCGACGAGGATCGCTGATCCAAGCCGGAGCTCGTTCCGCGCCCTCCCGCCGGGGAGGGACGCCCGTCAGGGCCATGCGCCAATCAGGTGGATTTGCGCGGGGCGCGAGCGCTGCGCGCCATGCGTCCGCCGTCGACATAGATGGACTGGCCGGTGATGAAAGACGCGGCGGGCGAAGCGAGGAAGTAGACGGTTTCGGCCACCTCTTCCGGATCGCCGACGCGCGCGAGCGGCACATCCTGACGCGTCTCCTTGCCGGTCTGTTCCTCGTCTCCGGCCGACTTCACGGCGCCGACGCCGACCGCGTTCGCCCGCCCGCCAAAGGCGCTCACCGCAAGGGCCACCGCTTTCGTGAGCTGATGAAGCCCGCCCTGGGAAGCAGCGAAGGCGACATGGTCGGCGCGCGTGGTGACCGCCTCGACGGTCATGACGTTGACGATCGCGCCCACGACGTCACCAAGCGTCGCCTCGGACGCGTTGAACTGGCGCGAAAGCTGACGCGCGAAAGCCTGGTTGATCAGGAAGCCGCCGCGCAGATTGGTCGCCATGACGCGATCGAAATCATCTTCGCTGGTCTCCAGAAAGTCGGCGCTGAAATGCTCGATCGCCGCATTCACGAGGACGTCGACCGCGCCGAAGGTCTCAAGCGCCTCGGCGATGATGTTGTGCACGTCGAGCCGGTCGCCGATGTCGGCGCTCACGAAACTGACCTCGGCCTTCTGTTCGCCGAGGCCGTCGGCGACCGCGCGGCCGGCGGCTTCGTCTTTGTCCGCCAGCACGAGCCTGTCGCCGGCGACCGCGAAGCGGCGCGCGCAGGCTTCGCCGATGCCGCCTGCGGCGCCCGTTATGATGACCGTGCGCGGCGCCATGGTTTCCTCGCTGCATCCGTCCGGGGACCGGCGGTCCTGGTTTTACGGCGCGGCAAATTTCGATCACCCTTGCGTCTCGTCATGTTTGTTCGCCTCCGGAAAAACTGTGTAAGGAGAAACTTTATAGAGAAGAAGAGCAGCAGGTCGCGCTCAATTCGCCCCTGCCCACGCCGTGACCGCATTTGGCTCTTGCCTGAAATCCGGTTGGGCGCTCTTCTCGGAAATGTTGTCTCTCGTCCCAAAAACGAAGAAGCGCCCGCATGGGGGCGCCTCCTGCTTGATTGCGCTCGCGGCCGCTAAGGCTTTCGTTGTCGGAGTTCGTGAATTTCGTCCTTAATTCGAAGCTTCAGGCGCTTCAGCTCGTGGATCTTAGTCTCGTCGTGGCTCGGGTGTTTCATTTCGGAGAGGATCGCCGCCTCGAGTTCCTGATGCCGCTGCGTGAGGGTTTCCAAGTGAGCTTCGATCGCCATTCGCATGACCTCCTGTTTTCAAACCGTGCGATTAGATACTAAAATGACGCGGTTGTCGATTGGTCCAGGGCTTACGAAATAGGAATTGAGCGGTTCTAAACTTCTTCGGCGTGATTGCAGGCTGGCCGGAAAAACCCATGGAAATGAATGACTAAGATCGATCGCTTGATCATCGGAATAACCGGCGCATCCGGATCGATTTACGCCAGGCGCGCCTTGGAAGTCCTCGCCGATTCGCCCGTCGAGACCCACCTCGTCATCAGCAAGGCCGCGGAAATGACGCTCTCGTACGAATTGGGGCTCAAGGCCGGCGATCTCGCCGGCCTCGCTGACCGGCGCTATGCTGTCGGCGACATCGGCGCGCCCATCGCGTCCGGGTCGTTCAAAACGATTGGCATGCTGATTGCTCCGTGTTCGGTCAAGACCATGTCCGAGATCGCGAGCGGCGTGACGTCGAACCTCATTTCCCGCGCCGCCGACGTTGTCCTCAAGGAGCGCCGACGGCTCGTGTTGATGGTGCGCGAAACGCCCTTTCATCTCGGCCATCTGCGCACCATGACGGCGCTGACCGAGATGGGCGCGATCGTGGCGCCCCCGCTGCCGGCGTTTTATGTTGAACCGCAAAGCGTCGGCGAGCTCGTCGACCAGTCCGTCGGGCGCGCGCTCGATCTCTTCGGCGTCGAGGCCGGCGTGACGCGCCGGTGGGGCGAGGACCTGGAAAAAGGAAAAAGAGGCCAATGAGCGAGAAATCCTCCGATCACTCCTTCTGGCCGTGGTCAGCTGCCGCCTACGAAAGGCAAGGCGTGCCGGCGGCGCTGTTGCGGCTGCAGGACGACGCCGGTCTCAATGTGAACATTCTCCTCTGGTGTCTTTGGTGTGCGGAGCGATATGCGGAGATCCCCGAGCTTGCGATCCGGAAAGCCGCCGACATCGCCGCGACCTGGAGCGCCGAGGTCACCGAAAATCTGCGGCGTACGCGGCGCGCGCTGAAATCGCCGCCGGACCAGGCCGACGCGGACGCGGCCAAGGCGTTGCGTAAGAAGATCAAGAAGGCCGAACTCGACGCCGAAGAAATCGAACAGGCGATGCTGGAACGTCTCGCCGCCGACCAGCTGGAGCCGTCGGCAACGCCAACGGCCGAAGAGCGTGAAACCCGCGCGCGGCGCAACCTCGCGGCCTACGCGGCCCTCGCCGGCGCCGCAAACCACGAGGGCTTCAATACGGCGCTGCTGGAAACGCTGATCGCGGCTGTCGACGACCGGTCCCGCGAAGCGGTCGGCGACGACGGGCAATGAGCGGGGAAGAAGAGCCGGACGACGCGGGCCGCCTGGAGAACAGACCTGGCCTGTCCGTCGTCGCTTCGGGCGACGGGACGGACGCAGGGCGCGGACGCCTTCCGCGGGAAACCGCGGGCGGCGCCAATGACGAGGCCCTCCTGTTGCGGATCGCGGCTCTGGAGGAAGACCATGGCGATCTCGGCAAGGCGATCGACGCCCTCGAAGCGCGGCCGGGCAGCGACCGGCTGACGGTCGCGCGGCTCAAGAAGAAAAAACTTCAGCTCAAGGATGAAATCCAGAGGCTGAGAAACGCCCTGACGCCGGACATCATCGCCTAGCGCAGGCGAACAGAACAGTGGCGCACGAATGCGGGCGGACGATCACAGCCTGACGGTGCAATCGCGCGTCTTGCCGGTGGCTGCCGGCCTGGCGTTTCGGGGTTTACCGCAGGCGGCAACGGACGCATGTTGCCGTTACGCGCGACAATCGAGACTAGCGGCCCGGACCTGGCCGCCGGAAACCTGTTCTGCGGCGAACGCCAGGAGGCGCCGAAAGCCATGCGCAAGGCAGTTCCCATAGGCGTGATAAGCGCCGGCTTCTGGATTTTGGGATTGTCCGCGATCATGATTGGCGGGTCGAATTTTCTTTTCGGCATCGCGGCGACGGCGGACGCCATCGCCGGCGTGCTGGTGCCGCTCGGTCTGCCGAGCGCTGGATTTGACGACCTCGCCGCGCCGAACGCGGATAATGAATTCCGCTTCTACGCGGTGTTCTGGCTCGCCTACGGCGTCTTGCTGATCAAGACCGCAGCGGGTCTTCCAGCGACGATCAAATGGGTGTTGCCGCTGACCGGGCTGTTTTTCGCCGGCGGAATAGGCCGGCTCCTTTCAATCGCTTCCGTGGGCCAGCCACATCCCTTGTTCGTACTACTGATGATCGTGGAGTTTGTCTGCTGCGCAATCTTCATCCTCGCCTGGGCGTACGCGCAACAGGATGCGGGTCGTTGATCACCTGCGCCGGAGTTGGCCGTGACACGCCCCCGTCAGATGGAACCGGCGTCTCCGGCGACGACCGAGCGGATCGACGCGCCGCCATGGCTCATGGGTTGCAGCGGACCGCGCAGGGTCACTCGCGAAGCCCAGGGCGTTGTTGCCGGTACCGGCGTCGGTCGCACGATCCGTCCGGGGGGGAGCGAGCCGACAGGCGGCTTCATTCAGTCCCGCCGCGCCGCTTGACCGCGTACATTTGCGCATCGGCTTCATTGAGCGCGTCTTCGGCGGAGACATGCCGGCGCAATTCGACGACGCCGCAGGCGATCGAAAGCCGACGGGCGGCGGGCCCGAGGTCGACCTCCGCGTCTGCGACGAGCGCGGCGAGCCCGTCGGCTTTGCTTTTCGCCACGCCGGCGTCGGCGTGAACCAGGATGAGGCCGAACTCGTCGCCGCCGAGCCGCCCGAGAACGTCCGTCTGGCGGATGTTCGCCGAAAGCGTCCGCGCGACGAAATCAAGCGCTGCGTCCCCCGCCTTGTGGCCGAGATCGTCGTTGATCGTCTTCAGATCGTTCAAATCGATGAAGACGAGGCTCGCCGGCGCGCCGTAACGCTCGACCATCGCGAGGGCGCGGTTCAGCTCGCGCACGAAGGCCCGGCGGTTCAGAACGCCGAGCAGCGGATCGGTCTCGGCGAGCGTTCTCAAATCGCGCATTTCCGCGCGCGCCGACTGCAGCTCGGCGCGCAACGCGCGCACCTCCTCCATCAGCTTCATCAGGGTCTCTCGCACGCGGGGCGTCAGCTCGCTCTCCGGGATCCCAGCGATCGAGATTTCATCGACGACAGGCGTTCGCGACGTCGGACCCGGCGCGCTCGACGGCCGCGCCTCTTTCGCCGGTCTCGCGGCCTTCGGTCCTCTCGTGCCGGTGATCTTCATTCTAGCGCCAGCTTTCTCACTCGCCCATGCAGGCGATGAATTTGCGCTGATTTCTGAGCCAGCGCCAAGGGGTTTCGCGGCTCGGCGCAGATCCGGCACGCTCCGGCGCAAGTCCCTTGAGCGGCCCCCGTTCCATGCGACATGTGTGGCCTGCGGTTCGGCCCATCGCCCACTCCCCTTCTCAGGCGAACTCGACGGCCGCCCGCGGACAATGAGGAGACGCCGGCCGAAGCGCCCCCGTCCAGATGGCCGGCGCCTCCTCGCCTTCTTTCAGACAGCCGTAATCGCTCTGTTGCCCCTGGACCGCCGGCTGCTATAAACGCGTCTTTCCTGTCGCAGGAGCAACGACATGGGCGGCTCCGGCCCCGCCTCCGAAAAACCCGTCGTCGGCGTCATCATGGGCTCGTCCTCGGACTGGCCGACGATGCGCAAGGCCGCCGACATCCTCGGCGAACTGGAAATCCCGTTCGAGACCCGGATCGTCTCGGCGCACCGGACCCCGCTGAGGTTGAAGTCCTATTCGGAGGAGGCCGTGGTTCGCGGTCTGAAAACGATCATTGCAGGCGCGGGCGGGGCGGCGCATCTGCCCGGCATGGTCGCCGCCCTGACGCCGCTGCCGGTCATCGGCGTGCCGGTTCAAAGCCGGGCGCTCAACGGGCTCGACAGCCTTTTGT
>CAZBOC010000147.1:0-6921 GCA_964493225.1 uncultured Caulobacterales bacterium
CGCTTCCTGAGTTATCTGACCAGGGCATTGAAATCCTTCTTGGTTGGGCCGACGTGACGACCACGAATAGCGTCCGATATATATGTCATTGATTTCCGTCGGCGCAATGACGCGCAGGTGCTACATGAACGATGCCCCTTCAGTCTTAAATCTCCGTAACGCGCTGAAAACCATTGTGGATCCGATTTCCGGACGCGACATCGTCGCATCCGGCGCCGCGTCCGGCCTGCGCGTCGACGATGGCGGAACGGCGCATTTCGTCCTTGAGGCGTCCTCGTCGCGCGAGGAGGCCCTCGCCCCCCCCGTCCCCGCTAACCCCCCGCCCGCCCCCGCGCCCGGCCTAACGCCCGGGCCGGCGCCCGCCCCCTCCCCCGCGCCGCCGCCGCGCGGCCCGCTCCCCGCCTCGTCGGCGACGTCGCCCTCCCCGGGCGGCCATGACAATCCCCTCGGCGTCGCCAGGGCCGGCGCGGCGGACAACGAAGCGCCCGTCCTCGCCTCGGTGAAGAACGTCATCGCCGTCGCCTCGGGCAAGGGCGGGGTCGGAAAATCGACGGTGGCGGCGAATCTGGCGATCGCCCTCGCAAGGCGCGGCCTGAAGACCGGTCTTCTCGATGCGGACATTTACGGGCCGTCGCTGCCCACATTGCTCGGCCTTTCGGAAAAGCCGCCGATGCGGGACGGAAAGATTGTTCCGCGCGAAGTCCATGGCGTCGCGGCGATGTCGATCGGTCTCCTCGTTGATCCGGAACAGGCTCTCGCCTGGCGCGGTCCGATGGTGATGGGCGCGGTCCGTCAACTCCTCAACGACGTCGCTTGGGGCGAGCTCGACGTCATGGTGATCGACACCCCGCCGGGCACCGGCGACGCGCATCTGTCCCTCGCCCGGACGCGACGCCTGACCGGGGCCGTCATCGTCTCCACGCCCCAGGAGATGGCGCTGGCGGACGTCAGGCGCGGTATCGCCCTGTTCAACAAGACGAACGTCCCCGTGATCGGCGTCGTTGAAAACATGGCCTGGCTGGAGGGCCCTGACGGGGCGCGCCAGTATCTGTTCGGCGAAGGCGGCGCGCGCAGGGCCGCGGAAGACCTCGGCGTCCCGTTTCTCGGCGAGATTCCGATTGTTCAGCAATTGCGCGAAGCCAGCGACGCCGGCGTCCCCCTCGCCGCCACGGCCTCGGAAGGGGGCGTCGGGGCCCTGTTCGACGACCTCGCCCGGCGCGTCAGCGCGGTGTTTGCTCCGTAGGCGTCTCGGCGTCGGCGGTCGTATGGTCATGGACGATGCGCCAGGCGCCGTTGAACGCCTTCATGACGAGCGTAAAGGTTCCTGAACTGTCGCCCGCCTCGCGCTTCAGGTCGAAACGCCCGACAACGACGGCGACTTCATCCGTCACAAACTCGACCTCGAGCTTGTCGAATGCGAGCCGGCCGAGATCCGCCTCGCCATAACGCTCCCGGTAACGCTTCATGGTCGGAGCCCAGCCGCGCGTGACCTGCGTTCCGGAGACGAAGCGCAGATCGGGGCTCTTCCAATAGCCGCCCATGAAGGCGTCGAGGTCTCCCTCGTTCCACGCCGCGGCCTGGGCGGCGAGGACGCGGCGAATGAGATCGGCCGTCGGCCTGACCCGCGCCGCCGCTGTAGGCGCGGACCGCGGCGCTGCGGCGTCGTCGCCGGCGGCCTCGGCCGGACCGGATTTTTCCTCCGCGGGCGGCGCATCTTGCTTCGCCCCGGGCTTCGCGGCGCCGGGCTCGTAAGCCGGCCGTTCTTCCGGTTCGGGATCGGGCTCGGCGCCGACGAGGCGGCCGACCGCAGACTGGGTCGGCTGGCGCACCGCGCGGGCGACCGCCGAAGCCGACGTCAGCTGGACCGGGTCGCCCGGCGCCGCCCCGGCGCCCGCCGAAAGGATTTTCCCGATGTCCTCCGGCGACGGCGGAACGTCAACCGGGCGCGGGCGCTGCGCGGCGCTCGCGTCGAGCGTAGAAGGCGCGCAGGCGAAGCCTTCCCGCGTCAGCGCACTGATCATCTCCCGAGCTTTCTCGGCGCAAAATCCCTCGCTGTTGTTCGCGTGGTAAGGGGTCCGCGCCTCGCCGCCCTCGCCATAGGTGAGGCGCAGGTCGCAGGCCGCCCCTACGATCCCCGGCGTCATGACTTCGATCGTTCGGGTCTCGGCGCCCATGACGCAGGTCCGCACCGTCGAGGCGGCGCCCGCCCCCGGCGAAGCGGTCAGCGTCAGCGCAAAGACGACGCCGGCGATCGATCTCGCAAATGTCATCGTGTCCGCCTCGCCCCCTGTTCCTGTCCGGGACCCTGAAGGGCCTTTCACCGACGGGGCACTAGGTACTGCGCGTTTCGTTAATCAACTGTTTAAATGAAGGCCCGATCGGCGGGCCGCGACGGCGGGCGCGCGGTCAGGCTCCGGGCGAGCGCCGGTCCAGAACGAGGAAGTCGCAAGCATGCTCGTTGCGCGGGCCGGCCGCGGCCTCGCCGACCTTGATTGCGCGCCAGTCATCCGCGGCGATCTCCGGAAATGCGGCGTCGCCGGCTATCTCTGAGCGCACATGCGTGTAGTAGATCCGGTCGGCGCGCGCCAGGCATTGCGCGTAGACCTCGGCCCCGCCGATGACGCAGATCTCGGAACCATGCTCGGCGCGGGCGCGCTCGGCGGCGAGCTGGAGCGCCTCGTCGAGGTCGCGCGCGACGATCGCACCCTCCGCGGCGAGTCTCGCGCGACGGGTCAGGACGATATTGTCCCGCCCGGACAGCGCCCCGCCGATGCTTTCGAACGTTTTGCGCCCCATGATTACCGGCTTGCCGAGCGTCGCCTTGCGGAACCATTTGAGGTCGTCGGAAATCCGCCAGGGCAGCGCGCCCTCCGCGCCGATGACGCGGTTTTCGGCGGCCGCGACCACGAGGGCAATGACGGGTCCGTGTTTTTCTGCGGCGATCATACCGCTACCGGCGCCTTGATGTGTCCTTGCGCTTCATAGCCCTCGATCGCGATATCCTCGTAGCGGAAGGCGAACAGGTCCTTGACGGCCGGATTGAGGACGAGGCGCGGCAGGGGGCCTGGCGTGCGGGCGAGCTGCGTTCGGGCCTGCTCGAAGTGATTATGATAGAGATGCGCGTCGCCCAGGGTGTGAATGAATTCCCCCGGATCAAGGCCCGTCGCCCGGGCGACCATGGCCGTCAGAAGCGCGTAGGAGGCAATGTTGAACGGCACGCCGAGAAAGATATCGGCTGACCGCTGATAAAGCTGGCAGGAAAGCCGCGTCTCCTCGACGTAGAACTGGAAAAGGCAGTGGCAGGGCGGCAACGCCATCGCGTCCACGTCCGCCGGATTCCAGGCGCTGACGACGAGCCGGCGCGATGTCGGATTTGAGCGAATTTCCTCCACGACACGCGCCATCTGGTCGATGGCGCGCCCGTCGGGCGCCGCCCACGACCGCCACTGGCGTCCGTAGACCGGGCCGAGTTCGCCGTCGGCGTCAGCCCATTCGTCCCAGATCGTGACGCCTTTTTCCTTCAGATAGGCGATATTGGTGTCGCCGGAAAGAAACCAGAGAAGTTCGTGGACGATCGATTTAACGTGCAGTTTCTTCGTCGTCAGGAGCGGAAATCCATCCGCGAGATCGAAACGCATCTGATGTCCGAAAACCGAGCGCACGCCCGTTCCCGTACGGTCGTCGCGGTCGACGCCTTCCTCGCGAACGCGCCTCAACAACTCCAGGTATTGTTTCACTCTTTCATTCGCTCCTTAGGAGAAAAGCCGAGGCGCCGCAGCTATCGTCGCGACTATAACGAAATGCTATAAGCGTTCGAGGGGATGTGAGGGGAATGCGACATGGGGACCAACTCCGGCGAGGTCTATGGCGCGCCGATGATACCCGGATTTCCGGCGATCGGCGCGGCGGCGGGCCTGGTGGGCGGTCTGTTCGCAGCGTTGCTGCGCTCCAGGGTCGCCGACAGCCACGAGGCCGGATCGGTCTCGGCGGTCGCCGCCTTCATGGCCGTCTTTCTGCTGATTGCGCGCCGGGCGCGGCTCGGACGGTCACTTGTCTGGGCCCTCGCTGTCGCCATTTTGCTCGCCCTCGGCATCGTCCTGCAATCCGAGGCGGCCCGTCCGCCATTTCAGGACTTCTGGTCAATCGTTTCGCTGGGCGGCTTCGCCTATCTGGCGACCGCGTTCGCCGCCGCCGATGTCGCCGAGGGCCATGCGCTGCGCTATCGCGCGTTTTATCCAGCGGCGCTGACCCTGCCCATTATCGCGCTCGGCGTCACGCTGTTTCTCGGCCTCGGCGCGCTGATCGCCTATCCGATTGCAAAAACCATCGGTTCGACGGACGCAGTTGCAATGCGAGGGGGGCTCGTTGAGGGCGGCGCAATGTCGCCGGCCGCAATGGTCGTCGGCGCTGCGGCCGCCGGTTTCGCCATCGGCTTTCTTCGTTCCGCGGAGAGCTTTTTGAGCGCCGTGCGCTTTTTCCTCCTCTGGCTCGCGCGGATCTCAGCTCCCCTCGTCGCGGTCGGACTGATCGGACTCGCCCTGGCGGGCCAGACGACGGCGATCCTTTCGGAAGTCGCGAGGACATCAGGCTTGCTGGCGCTGATCGCGCCCGCCTTCATCGCCATCGCGGTCTTCGGCGGCGTTTACCAGAATGGCGAAGGCCCTCCACCGCCATTGTGGCTGCGCCTTTCGATCATCGCGATCCTCATCGCCTATCCACTATACCTGTCCGGAGGCGGGCGCGTTTTCTGGGCCACTGTCGCCGCCGACGGACTTTTGGCGAAGCATGTGCCCGCGGTTGCGCTCGGCGTCGTTGCGTCAGTCCATGGGATCGTCGGCGTCGCCGGTCTCTTGAGTGACATCCGGCCGACCGGCGAACGATGGATGCCGGTCGTCGCGCCGCTGAACACCCTCACCGCGTCAGCGACGTTGATTCTATTCGCCGGGCTCGCAACGCCGTTTGCATGGCCTGCGCATTCGAGCATCAACCCGGAAACCAACATTGAGGACGCCGCCGTCGCCGCCGAGCCGAGCCAGCAGCCTGCCGATCCCGAAGAGGGGGTCATGGGCCTCGAACTTAATCCGGCCGCCAATCCGGACCGCGAAGACATGTTCGGCCAAGATGAGGAAGACCCCGAATGATCAATCGCAATATGGCGCATAGCCTTGCTGTATTGGCGGGTTTCGCCGCGCTTTTGGCCTGCGCCGAGGCGTCGGAGGCGGCGATGGATAAGAGAAGCGAAAACGCGATTGACTATATCGAGCTTCCGATGACGGATCCGGAGGTGACGAAAGCCTTCTTCGGCAAGGTCTTCGGCTGGACTTTCACCGACTGGGGGCCCGACTACGTCAGCTTCGCCGGCGCCGGCGTCGACGGCGGCTTCATCCGTCAGAACGGCGTCGAGCCTCGCCGTCCCGGCGTTCTCGTCGTCCTCTATGCCTCCGATCTCGAGGCGGCGCGCGATCGCGTAAGCGCGGCCGGCGGACGGATCGTCAAGGATATCTTCGAATTTCCCGGCGGCCGGCGGTTCCATTTTCGAGATCCGAACGGCAATGAACTCGCCGTCTGGACCCCTTCTGAAGAGCCCGCCCGCTAATCCTCGCGCATGACGATCTTGCGGGTGGGCCCGTTGTAATCAGCCACGCCCGCCGCGAGGGCGTAGCAGGCGAGCCGGACGGCCTGGGGAATGCGCACCTTCTCGCCGTCGCGCTCGCCCTTTTCGTAGTACTGGATCATGCGACGTTTCAGGCCGAGCGCATGCGCCGCATCCTTCTGCGACATGTTCAGGGATTTTCGCCACTTTTTGAAGTCGCCAGGTTCCATCTTCTCGCGTTCCCCGCACGGCCGGGCGTTGTCCGCACGCCCTGAGCGCACATAGCGCGTCCTTGTTACAAGCATTTGACAATGCTGCGCTTTCCGAGAAAGACGCCGATCGCAGCGGACGGGTCCTTCAAATATTCATTGTTAGACGCTATATATGGTGCGCCGGTGAAACGGCTATGGCGATAAAAGACCCGTGCAATAAGCGGTTCGGACCCGGGGGCGGTACCCGGCGGCTCCACCAGAGTTCCTTAGGGCGATCGTACGAGGGAATTCCGGCGGGGCCGAAATAGGATCGACGAACGTGTAAAGACGACGTTTTCGCCCGGTTCGCCTCCGTTATTTGGCGAAATTTGAATAGTTGCCAACGACAACTACTCGGAAGATTTCGCGCTCGCTGCGTAACGCAGCGCGTGTGATATCGCATTAAAGTCCTGGCCTCTTTCCAAGGCCAGGCGGGGCCCGGGGGCGCCTGGCAACAGAAGCCCCCATTTTCTATTTCGGTGGATCAGACGGATGCGAGCCCCAACAAGACCGGCGCGCGCCCCCGATTCAAACACTCGCCGGCGGGGCGCGTCCCGATTTTCGCATGGCCGGCCCCCCGGGAATCCGCTAGGTTCCTGATATTTCTCAGTCGGCCCTGCATCCGGGCGGCGCGGGCGGCGCGTATTGATACCGAATTGACCGGGAAGACGGCTCTTGAGCGATATCGAACTCGACTATGATTATCTGACCCAGAACGCGCTCCGCCGGGTCGTCTTCGAGGTGTTGTCCATCACCAGCGACCTTGGGGAGGCCCCTGGCGATCATCATTTTTACATCGAATTCAAAACGCATGCGCCCGGGGTCGAAATCCCTGACCACCTCAGACACGCTTACCCGGAAAGGATGACGATCGTCCTCCAGCACCAGTTTTCGGATTTGACAGTTTTCGACGACCATTTCAGCGTCAAGCTGTTTTTCAAGAAGCGCGAAGCGAGCCTTTCCATCCCTTTCGCCGCCATCACCAGTTTCGCCGATCCGAGCGTCCAGTACGGATTGCGTTTCGACGTCGAGGCCGGAGAGGCGGGCCCCCGCGCCCCCCGGCCCCCCCGCCCCGGC
>CAZBOC010000147.1:6931-7405 GCA_964493225.1 uncultured Caulobacterales bacterium
GAGGGGCGGGCCGGCGCCGCCGGACCCGCGCGACGGGCGCGCGACGGGGAAGCCGGGTCTTCCGAAAACGGGCCGAGCGAGGAAGAAGATGACGAGGCGTCGACGGGAGACGTTGTCAGCCTCGACGCATTCCGCAAGAAGTAGCCTCGCAACCGATTGACGAGGTCCCCGATGTCCGCATCCCGCACCGAAACCGACAGCTGCGGCCCGCTCGAAGTGCCAGCCGAGATGTATTTCGGCGCGCAATCGGCGAGGTCTCTGATCAACTTCGCGATCGGCGAGGAAACGATGCCGGCCCCGCTCATCCGGGCGTTAGGCGTCGTCAAGCGCTGTGCGGCGATCGCCAATCTCGCCCAGGGCAATATCGAGCCCCGCATCGGCGAGGCTATCGTCAAAGCCGCCGAGGAAGTCGCCGAGGGCAAGCTGAACGACCATTTCCCCCTGTCGGTCTGGCAGACCGGGTCCGGGACGCAG
>CAZBOC010000148.1:0-7395 GCA_964493225.1 uncultured Caulobacterales bacterium
CCTCTTTCAGGCGCTGTTCAATGATGAAGCTGTCGGGCGCGGCGATGTCTTCGAGGTTGATGCCGCCGAAGGCCGGCCCCAGATATTTTATGCAGTTGATGAAGGCTTCGGGGTCTTTGGTGTCCACCTCGAGATCGACGGAATCGATGTCGGCGAAACGCTTGAACAGGACCGATTTGCCCTCCATCACCGGCTTTGAGGCGAGGGCGCCGAGATCGCCGAGCCCGAGGATCGCCGTGCCGTTGGAAATGACGGCGACCATGTTCCCCTTGGACGTGTAGTCGTAGGCCGTGTCCGGATCATCGGCGATCGCCTTAACCGGAACCGCGACGCCGGGCGAATAGGCGAGCGACAGATCGCGCTGCGTCGCCATGGGCTTTGTCGGCGTGATTTCCAGCTTTCCCGGCTTGCCCTTGGTGTGGAAGAGGAGCGCTTCTTCGTCCGTGAACTTTGTTGATGAGTCGTCCATCGTCGCCTCGAATGGGTTGCCGGTTCGTCCAGCGATTACGCCCTCCCCCGGGGGGAAGCAACAATCGACAGGACCGCCTCGGACCGCGTCGCTTTCCTCCGAAAGGGGTGAAAGAATTGGCGGGGCCCTCGTGCGAGGAAGACGCTTCAGGGTCGGCGCGCCGACTTGCGACGGACTTTGCAAGCGATTAGCTCTGGAGCCAGTTCAAAAGGAAAGCGCTGCAGCCGATGTTTATCGAAACTGAAGATACGCCCAACCCCCAATCGATGAAATTCCTTCCGGGCCAGGCCGTGCTCGGCCTCGACGCCAGCGGGAGCCCGCAGCTCGGCCTCGATTTTCCGCGTCCCGAAAGCGCGCAGACCGCGCCCCTCGCCCGGGTTCTGTTCGAGATCGACGGCGTCGCAGGCGTGTATCTCGGGGCGGATTTCGTGACCGTAACAAAAGCCGACTCCGTCGAATGGGCCCATGTCAAACCCGCGGTTCTGGGCGCGATCGCCGATCACCTGATCGCCGGTCTGCCGGTGGTCGAAGAGGGTGCGGCGTCGAAAAAACCCGAGACCTCGAGCCTCGACGACTACGAGGGCGAGGACCGCGAGACGGTTGCGCAAATCATCGAACTGATAGACACGCGCGTGCGCCCCGCCGTCGCAGCTGACGGCGGCGACATCGTCTTCCGCCATTTCGAACCGCGCACCGGCGTCGTCTTTCTCTCGATGCACGGCGCATGTTCGGGCTGCCCGTCCTCGACCATGACGTTGAAAGCCGGGATCGAAAACATGCTGAGGCACTACGTTCCGGAGGTCGCGAAGGTCGAGCCGGTTCTCTGAACCGCAGGGCGTTCGGGGCGGAATTGCGCCGCAAAAAAAAGGCGCGGACGGCGGACCGTCCGCGCCAAGTGGTTCGCGATTACCCGGCCGGAGGAGCCCGGTCGTTGCGCGCCGACGGGAGGTGTCATCGGTCGCGCGCAGGAACCGCGACGATGGTCGGGCGCGGGAACCGCGAAGATGAATTGCGTCTGGAGGAACGGCCTTTCGCTGGCGAACGCCTTTAAGGATTTCGGCGTCAGACGACGACGCCGCGGGTCGCGAAATCAGCGACCACGTAAAGCGCCCCGCTGGACGCGCCCGCGAGGGCGAAGATGACGGCCGCGTGAGCCGCAATTTTCGGTAACGAACGCAGAAACTCGCTCATTTTACTCTCCATCGCGCCGCGGCCCGTCGCGCGGGATTGCACGAGCCTGGGCGTCGGCGCTGTCGGGCTCGATATGGGGGCCTTCGCCCTATGGGCAATGAACAATTTCGAAAATATTCAATATTTTTCGTAAAGCATGTATCAGCGTTTCTGCACCTCGTATCGCCGGCCAGCGCGGCGCCACGCGAATGCGTCGAGGACAATGTCGATCACGTCGTCAAGCTCGCGGGACAGGGCCTCACGCTCGCCCTCGAGAAAGACGACGGGCGAGGAAAACCGGAAGACCGCGTCCTGTATTACGCGCGCCATGCGGGCGCGATCGTTGATCGCGTAGACGCCCGCCGCCACGCCCATGGCAAGTATCTCCGCGATCAGCGCGCCTTCCGCCCGCTCCCATTCCTCAGCAAAACCGGGCCGCTCGGTCAGGATTTCACCGGAAAGCTCGAACGCCTTCGGGCGGTCGTGGAACCGGTCATAGGTGAGCTGGAACTTAGTGCGCAGGAACATTCGCAGGCGTTCGTCAGGCGTCAGTTCGGACGGCTCCAGCGCGGCGGCGCGGAGCTTCTCGAGATGCTCGCCGCGCAGGCGCCGGACGAAAGCCTCGGCGATGTCGAGCTTCGCGGGAAAGTAGCGATAGAGATTGCCCGTGGACATGTTGCAGTCCCTGGCGATCTCCGACATGGTCGTTTTACCGTAGCCGTAGTGAAGAAATCGGCGGCTCGCAGCCTCTAGGATCTGGAGGGCGGTCTCGTCCTGGGCTTCCGGCGTCGTTTCAGCGGCCATTCACATTTCCTGGTTGACGTCTTTTATAGACCGTTCGCCCACGGAGCTGCAAACGAACGACTGACAGGTATGGCCGCATTTCAATCGGTTTCAGTGATCGGCGCCGGCGCATGGGGGACGGCGCTCGCCGCGCTCGCGGCGAGTAAGGGGATCCGCACGACCATCTGGGCGCGAGAGCCCGACGTGGTCGCCGCGATCAACGAGGCGCGCGAGAACCGCGCATACCTGCCCGGCGAAACCCTTCCGGAGTCGCTGAGAGCGACGGGCGCGTTAACAGACGCCGGCGACGCCGAAGCCTTCGTCTTCGTCGTTCCCGTACAGTTCGCCCGCACGGTCATCCTTGATTTGCGCAACGCGGCGCCGGCTGCCGCGCCCATGGCAGTGTGCGCCAAGGGCCTCGAGGCGAGGACGGGCGCCTTCGTTTCGGAGATCTTCGGGGAAGTCTGGCCGGGCGCGCGGCTTTCGGTCCTTTCCGGACCGAGCTTCGCCCGGGACGTCGCGCGCGGCCTTCCGACGGCGGTCACCCTTGCGAGCGGCGATGCCGATCTCGCGGAGCGCTGGGCGGCGACAATCGGCGCGCCGCACTTCCGGCCATACCTTTCCGGCGACGTCATCGGGGCCGAACTCGGGGGCGCGGCCAAGAACGTTCTCGCCATCGCCGCCGGCGCCGTGGAAGGACGCGGGCTTGGCGAATCCGCCCGCGCCGCGCTGATCGCGCGGGGTTACGCCGAGCTCCGGCGCCTCGGCGTCGCCCTCGGGGCCAGACCTGAAACGATGGGCGGGCTTTCCGGCCTCGGCGATCTCATTCTCACTGCGACGTCGGCGCAGTCGCGGAACATGTCGCTTGGGATGGCCCTCGGACGCGGCGAGAAGCTGAGCGACGTTCTGCGCGCGCGCAATTCCGTCAGCGAAGGGGTCGCGACCGCCGGCGCCATTGTCGCGCGCGCCGAACGCGCCGGCGTCGACACGCCGATCTGTCGGGCCGTTGCAGACCTCGTCGCCGGGACGCGGACTATCGAGGATATCGCGGCCGACCTCCTGGCGCGGCCGATCAAACAGGAAACCGCCTGAACAGGATAAGCGCGCATGCCCACATTCATTCTGATCTGCAAGGACAAACCCGGAGCGGGACGGCTCCGCCAGGAGACGCGCGCCCGCCATCTCGACCATATCGCGAAAAGCCCTCTCGCCGTGCGTCTCGGCGGACCGATCCTTGACGACAGCGGCGAGCCCGTCGGCAGCGTCATCATCGTGGAGGGGGAAGACAAGGCCGCGGCGGAGGCGTTCTCAAAGGCGGATCCTTACGCCAAGGAGGGCGTTTTCGAGAGCGTGGAAATCCATTCATACCGGCTCGTCGCCGGCGACCTGATCGATGATCGTCAGGACGCGTCGTAGAGCCGGCGCGGCCAGGCCCGCGCCCCGGCGCCCCGGGGAAGCCATACTCGCCGGATTTCCAATGGCGCTGCCTGCGTCGACGCTCCCCCTTTAATTTACCTCTCCAGTTGCCTGTAGGAAAACAGTGTTTTCGGTGCGTCAGGCTGCATTCCACTTTATGTTCGTCAAATTCCCTGGGCAAATTTCTGCGGCATCGACCGCCCCTCGGTTATGGCGCACCACCTTCAAACGCTATCACTCTAGTCCCGTCGGGCCAACCAGAGACATTTATCCCGACCCCGGGGGGTCGATGGTTCTGGTCACTATCCTTCCTGTGTAGGTCGGCGACCCCCGGGCACGTGCTATCGCACTGCTTCAGGGGCTCGAACGTCGAACGGTAGGGCTCCGCCCCTATCGACCCTGACTTCGGAGCTGTCGAAAAAGGATGCCGGAGGTCGCGAGATAGGCTACGCTGGGTCGGCGTTAGCCAAGTCGGTCCCGCCGATGCTCCTCGTCTTTCTTCTTCTCGCCGTGGGTCTGCCGGTACTTCTCTGCGGGATTGTGATCTTCGGGCGCTGGACCTTTGCAATCCCGCTTTTCTCCCTGCTTGCCTTTGCGCTCACCGGCGTCGGTTTCAGCTTCTTCAGCACGCCGTGGTCCGTGTACAGCTATTGGTGGCTTGTGCCGATGTTCGGCGCGGCGGCCGCGGCGCTCATCGTTGGGTCGAGCAAGCTGCGCTCGGCGCGCTGGTCCTTTCCCGGGCCGGTCGGCGCCGCGGCGAGCGTTTTCTTCGTCCTAGGCGCAGCCTACTTCGCCAGTTTCCTCGCGTCGGCCGTCGGCGCGATGCAAAAGCCCGCCGAGGCGCTGGAAATGTCGTTCCCCCTAAAAGACGGCGTTTTCGCCGTCGTGCAGGGCGGCGCCTCGCCGCCGCTGCAGAACCCCGGCGGCCACGCTAGCGCGCCTTCACAGCGCTACGCCCTCGACGTCGTGAAGCTCTCGCGCGCCGGCCACACCCTGCCCGGTTACCTTCGCGCGGAGCCTGGCGGCCCATCGGCCGGGATCGGCGTCTTCGCCCCGTGCGGCGGCGAGGTGGTCTGGGCAAGAGACGGGCTCCCCGACAGCGCCGAGCGGGACCGCGAGAGACCCGCCGGGAACGTGGTCGCCATCGCCTGCAAAGGCGTGATCGTCAGTCTGGGTCATTTGGAGCGGGGCTCGATCCTGGTCAGCGAGGGCGATTCGGTCGAGGCAGGCGAGCAGCTTGGGAAAATCGGCATCTCGGGAAGCTCGGCGCTTCACCACCTTCACTTTCACGCTGAGCGGGGCGAGCTTCAAGGCGACTTTTCCGACAACGAGGGGGTCGCGATGACTTTCGGCGACCGGTTCCTTTGGACAGGTGCGCTGATCACCCGCTAATCGCGATGGCGGCCCTACACGGGTTCACGGCTCAGGCGAAAAGCTCGTCAAGCACGGCGACGTTTGCGGTAGGACCGGCAACTCGCTTCGTAGGCCTTGGCCGACAGCCGGGCGTTCCAGCCGGCCGTCCAGGCGTCTCCGCCTTCGACCCCCAGGAGCGCGCGGCATTGTTCGAAGCCGGTGCGATACTGGGAGGACATCACGCCGACGTCGCTGCCGGCGAGCTTGAAAGCGTCATCGTAACACTGGCAAACGCCGTCGGAGCTGTCGGCGCTGACCCGGATCGTCGAAACGGAGGTCGCGCTGTCGCTGTAGGAAACCCCTCGTCCCCCGCCGGCGGGCGGCGTTCCGCCGCTGATTATCAGAAAGATGGCGACGCCCAGAATAAAGAGCGCCAACACGCCGCCGAAAATAGCCTCAATTTTCATCATCCGGGCGACCCCTCACCGCAATACACGCCATACCGCCAGCACAATACAGCAATCAAATGCGGCGGGGAAGTGGCTGCGGAGCCTCACTGTCAAGCCTTCGCGCCCGCCTCAAGGCCCTTTACGATCAGGGATTTGGCCTCGGCCGAGTCCCGCCAGTCGAGGATCTTCACCCATTTGTCAGGCTCCATGTCCTTGTAATGGGCGAAGAAGTGCGAAATCCGTTCGAGCAGGATGTCGGGCATGTCCGTGTGCTCGATAATCTTGTCGTAATACCGGGTCAGCCGCGGCGAGGGCACGGCGAGGATTTTCTCGTCGATCCCGGCTTCATCCTCCATCATCAGAACGCCGACCGGCCGACCGGCGACCACCGCGCCCGGCACGAGGGGGCGCGAGCCGTAAACCATGACGTCGACCGGATCGCCGTCGTCGGCGAGGGTTCCCGGAATGAAGCCGTAGTTGCACGGGTAGCGCATGGAGGTGTAAAGAAAGCGGTCGACGAACATCGCGCCCGAGGCCTTGTCGATCTCATATTTGATCGGCTCCTCGCCGAGGGGAACCTCGATGACGACATTGACGTCTTCCGGCGGATTTTCGCCGGGGGCGATTTTTGATAGATCCATGGCGGCGCTACTCCTTGCCAGTCTGAAACAGCCACTGGACCCCGCGTGTGAACCCTTGCGGGAACGTCGTCAAATGCAATCCGTCAGGGATGATCTCGTCCCGGATTTCGAGGCCGGAATATTTCCTCGCCCGCAAGGCGGCGGCGAAGGCCGATTGGTCGGCGACCATATCCTGCGCGACCTGAGGCGACGTCTCCTGCCCGCCCGTGGCAAAATAGACCCGCGCTTTGATATCTTTGCGGTCGGCCGCGGTTTCTTTTTCAACCGCAAAAATGCGGCGGTCGTGAAACCATAAGGACGGGCTCGTCAGGATATAGGCTTCAAAGGTCTCCGGCCGGGTCAAAAGGACCCAGGCGCCGAAGAGTCCGCCGAGAGATTGTCCGACATAGATCCGGCGCGCGGGGTCAATTCGATAGCGGTTTTCGAGAAACGGCAACGCTTCATCAGTGAGAAAGCCGAGATATTCCTCAGCCCCGCCCGTGTCGCGTTTCCAGCCGGGATTGTTAAACGGCGTAAGATCGAGGACCCTCAATTCCTGATGGTCTTCGCCCGCGCCGGAAGAAAAGGCGATGATGAAGGCGCGCTCCAGAACCTTTTCATGCATCGGCGCGCCGGTCGCGCCGGCCGCGACCGGAAATGTGTAAGGCCCGTCGGACAGATAGATCGCAGGATAGCGTCGGTCTGCATTCTGAGGGTCCAGATAACCGCTCGGCCGCTTCACGAAAATCTGAAAGTTGCGTCCGAGTTTTGCCGAGGTCACCTCGTGGACCGCCGACAACGCGACCTCGAATTTCGCTGGCTCCGCCAACGCCACAGGCGCCGCGAGAGAAAAAAGAACGGCGCCAAGCACAGCCTTCAGCATAGGGATTTTCCTTATCTCGCTCACCGCCGCCGGGCGTGCAGCTTTAACCGCAGGGCGTTGAGGTTGATGAAACCGGCGGCGTCGCGCTGGTCGTAGACGGCGTCTTCCTCGAAGGTGACGTGCTCCATGGAATAAAGCGAGCCCGGCGAGGTCCGGGCGATGACGTCCGCCGATCCCTTATAGAGCCGGACGGTCGCCTCGCCGGCGACATATTCCTGGCTTTTGTCGATCAGCGCCTGGAGCATTTCGCGT
>CAZBOC010000149.1:0-7375 GCA_964493225.1 uncultured Caulobacterales bacterium
CAGTATCCCTCCCCCAGCAAATCAGAGTCGGCGCCAATGTCGCCAGGAAGACGCTGCTCGGCCGGAAGAAATATCCGCTGGTCCTTTTCCTCGAGCCTCTTTTTCGCTGCAATCTCGCCTGCCCCGGCTGCGGCAAGATCGATTATCCGACCGAGATCCTGAACAAGCGCCTTTCCGTGAAAGAATGCCTCGACGCGGTCGACGAGTGCGGCGCGCCCGTCGTCGCCGTGCCCGGCGGCGAACCGCTGATCCACAAGGATATCGGCGAAATCGTCGAGGGGATCGTGAAACGCAAGAAATTCGTCTCCCTGTGCACGAACGCGCTTCTGCTCGAAAAGAAGCTGCATCTGTTCAAGCCTTCGCCGTTCCTCTTTTTCTCGGTGCACCTCGACGGTCTGGAAGAAGAACACGACAAGGCCGTCGATCAGGAAGGCACGTTCAAGATTGCGGTCAAGGCCATCAAGGCCGCCCAGGATGCAGGCTTCCAGGTCAACGTGAACGCGACGATCTTCGACAACATGACCGCCGAACAGGTCGCCGATTATCTTGATTTCGCAACCGATCTCGGCGTCAATATCTCGATCTCTCCCGGCTACGCCTATGAGCGGGCCGAGGACCAGGAGCATTTCCTTTCGCGGAAGAAAACGAAGGAACTCTTCCGCGACGTCTTTCGCCTCGCCAAGGACCGCGGGCGCAAATGGAGCCTCTCGCACTCCACGCTCTATCTCGACTTCCTTGCGGGCAACCAGGAATACCACTGCACGCCTTGGGGTTCGCCGACGCGCAACGTCTTCGGCTGGCAGAAACCCTGCTATCTCCTCGGGGAGGGCTATGTCGACAGCTTCAAGGAGTTGATGGAAACGACCGACTGGGATCAGTACGGAACGGGCAAATACGAGAAATGCTCCAACTGCATGGCCCATTGCGGCTACGAGCCGACGGCGGCGATGGACGCCGTCAAGAATCCGATGAAGCTTTTCAGACTCAAGGACATCTTTTCCATCAAGACCGAAGGGCCCATGGCGCCGGAAATCCCGCTCGGCGCTGCGCGCCCGGCGATCGACCTGCACGAGGAGATCGTCGACGCTGAAATGGCCAAGATCGAGGCGGAAAAACAGGCGTCCGGCGAGAAGAAAAAAGGTCGCACACTGATCGACAACGTCAGCGCGTAAGGCGGGGGCGCGGCGCCTTCCGCCGGCGGCGACGCGGGGCTTGGGCGCGCGACCGGCGGCGCCCGCTCCGCTCTTCATTCGGCGTCTGTCATCCCTATGCTGTCGCCTATGCCCATGCTGTCCCCAATGCTGTCGAAGACGGAGGGCAGGCGCGCCCTCAGCGCCGCCAGCGCCTTCGCCGAATCAGCGCCGAGGCGCACCAGCGCCGCGACCTGTCCGGGCGCGCGCGCCGCACTCATCAACGTGGTCAGCACCCGCGTCGACCCGTCGGGCGCCACGGCCCCGAGGGCGGCCGGGGGCAGCGCCCGGTCAGCGGGATCGGCGATCGCGCGAACGGCCGCGAAAGGAATTTGAGCCGCGGCGGCGGCCCGCGCCGCGCCGTGGCTTTCCATGTCGACGCCCGCCGCGCCCGTCTCGCGAAACAGGCGCGCCTTTTCCTGCCGCGAGGCGATGATTTCGTCGGCCCCGAAAAGCGCCGCCGGATGCGCGCCGCCTGCCGCGTTCGCCCCCCCCTTTGCGAGGATCGCCGCGGTCAGCGCGGCGTCGCAATCGAAGCGCGCGCCTGCGCCGGTCAGGATCGTCCGCCCAATGAGGAAATCGCCGGGGACGAGCGCGGGGTCGAGGCCGCCGGAGACGCCGACGCTGAGGATCGCGCGCGCGCCCGCATCGCAGAACTGCGCAGCGATCGCCTCGGCGCGGGCGGCGTCGGCGCCGGAAACGCCGATGCGGATCGCCGGATCCGCGCACGCGGCGCGCACCGTCTTGGCTTCGGATTTCAGACCGCAAAGGACGCCGATGAAATCCGCCGTCATTGCACCGTCCGTTTAAGGACCACCCCTGCGGCGCGGTTGCCGGAGCGGATCGAGCCCTCGATGGTCGCCGGAACGCCGGTGTCGGTGTGGTCCCCCGCGAGGCAGAGATTGGCGTACGCCGTCTCCGCCTTCAGGCGCTTGCGGACCGCGGCCGGCGACTGGTCCGGCGTCGCGCGCCGCTCGCGAATGACGCGCACCGCCTCATAGGGGGTCTCGCCGAGGTCGAGGGCGACCTGCGTTTCCCGCCAGAGGGCGTCGACGACCTCCGCGTTCGGAACATCATCCATACCGATGGCGTGGGAGGCGGAAACGGTCAGGCTCACGACGTCGCCGCGCACGAAGGCCCAGTGGGCGTCGCTCGACAGCATGCCGATGAAAGGCGAGTCCTCGAGGACGAGAGTCGGGATCGGATCCGCCGTGCGATAGTGGACGTTCAGAATGCTCGCATTGTCCTCAGGCGGATCGACCTCCGGCATGACCTGTTTCAGGCGCGACGACGGCAGGGCGAAAACAACCTGATCGTTCGGGTCCAGATAAAAGGTCTCGTCGCCGACATGGAGCTTGGCGACGCGATCCTCCTCGAAGGTCGCGGCCCGAAGCCGGGCGTTCAGCCTGACGGGCGCGCCCTTCCTTTCAAGAAACGCCAGCGCCGGATCTATGAAAGCGGGCCCGAGCCCCTCCTTGGCGGCGAGCGGCCGCGAGGCCTGGCCGCCAAGGGCGAAGGTCTCGCGAATGACCGACCACAGCAGCCTCGCCTGGCCGATCTCCGGCGTCGTGTTCAGGACCGCCAGCGTCAAGGGCTCCCAGAAGGTCCTGTAGAGAACATTGTCCTTGTCGACGACGTCGGCGACGGTCTCGTCGGGCCCTGCGAGCGCGATCCGCGCGGCCTTGACGTAGTCGGCCACCGTTGATCCGGGGACGCGCCACTCCTCGTCGAAAATCCAGAACGGGATCGGCCCCTCGTTGATGCGCACGGACCAGCGCGCGCCGGTTCCAACGTCGACGAAAGGATAGCGCGCGAATTGCGGGCCGGTCAGCGGGTCTCCAAGCCCGGAGCCGTCCGGCCGGTCCCAGCCGATGCGGCGCAGATAATGAAGCGCCGCCCAGTTCCCGGACATGATTATGTGATTGCCGTTGTCGATCACCCGCTCGAGGGTCCGGTCGTAAAACGACCGGCAGCGCCCGCCGGCGTGGCCCGCGCTTTCGAACACCGTCACGGGCCGGCCCGCTTCGGCGAGGCGCGTGGCGGCCGCGAGCCCGGAAAGCCCTGCGCCGACGATATAGGTGTGGGGCGCGGAAGCCGCCATTCGCTTACGGCGCCTGTTTGAGCGGCGGGGCGAGCGCGTAACGCGTTGCGATCGCCAGTTTCTCCACGGAAGAAATCGAGAGCGGTTCGCCGACGCGATCCCAGCCGCGCGCGGCCAGTTTCTTCAGATAGGCCTCATAGACGCCCATCATCAAAAGCGCAGGACGCAAGACCCGCCAGTCGAGCGCGCGCAGCGCGTCGCGCGCCGCCGCGAACCTGGCCGCCGCCAGCCCACCGAGGTCCGCCGCAACGGCTGCGAGGCCGGGCGCGCCGACGACGCTGGCTGGGTCGAGGGGCGCGCCGTGCTTCTCCAGCAGCTCTTTAGGCAGATAAAGACGGCCAAGCGCGGCGTCCTCGCCGACGTCGCGAAGAATGTTCGTGAGCTGAAGGGCGTCGCCGAGGGAAAGGGCGAACCGGTCGGAGAGCGGACCCGGCGGCGCGCCGAAGGCCGGCATGGACAGCATGCCGACGGCCCCGGCGACGCGGCGCGTATAGGCGAAAAGTTCATCCATAGAGGGCGCGACCACCGGCCCTTCGGCGTCGATTTCCATGCCTTCGATCATAAGGAGGAATTCCTCCTTGGGCAGATCGAAGGCGCGCACCGGTTCGACGAGGGCGAGGCCGGTCGGCGTGCGCGGGCGTCCTTCGAAAACCCGGTCGATTTCCGTCCGCCAGGCTGCGAGACCCGCGCGTTTTTCCTCAAGCGTCCCCCCTTCGTCGGCGATGTCGTCGACTTCGCGGCAAAAGGCGTAAATGGCGTACATCGCCTCGCGCCGCGGCTTTGAGAGTATGCGCATGCCGGCGGCGAAGGAGGTGCCCGAGCGCTTGACCGTCTGTGTGGCGTGGCGGCGGGCGTCATCGGCCGAAAGGGCGAGGCTCGTGTCGGCAGCCGAGACGGTCACGGCGCGCGCCTCGCCATCCGCCCCGCCGCGAGGAAACCCCTGACGGCGCCCGTCACGCCGGCCGCCGCGAAGTCGAGCCTGGAGAGCGCGACGCGGCCCGCGAGGGGGTCGCCCCGGCGCAAGAGGACGATCAGACGGTCGGCCAGGCGCACGATCACCGCGGATTCCATGGCGAGGGACCGGCTCGAAAGCGCCGCCGGCAATTGTCGTGCGTCGGCCATCAGCGCCTCGCAGCCGTCGAGCATCCGGTCGATCACGCGGCGCAGCGGCGTCTTGAGCGCCGGCTCGTCGATGAGATCGACATCGCCGCCCGCCTCTTTCAGCCAGTCCCGGATGATGTAAACGCGATCGAGCGCGCGCTTGTCGTCGGCGCAGTCCTGCAGGTGGTTGAGGATCTGTAGGACCGTGCACAGCGCGTCGGAATAGCGATATCGGCGCGCATCCTCGCCGTGCAGGTCGAGGAGGTAGCGCCCGACCGGGTTCGCCGAAAGCGCGCAATAGCCGAGCAGCTCTTCCCAGCTATCGTAGCGGGATTTCTCGCAATCCTGGATGAAGGCGGCGATAAGGTCCCGGCCGTGCTTCGTCGGCACGCCGGTCGCGGCCATGCTCTCGCGCAGCGCCCCGGCTTTCTCGTAGCCGTCGCCGGAGCCCGTTTCGCCCCGCAGGACCGCGTCGAACGCCTGCAGCCGCGCGATGCGCTCCTCCGGCGAGAGCGCGCCGTTATCGGCGATATCGTCGATCGCGCGCGCGAAGGCGTAGAATTTCACCACATGCGGGCGCAGGCGCCTGGGCAGGAGAAGCGATCCTACGGGAAAATTCTCGTCGGCCGCGCCCTTGCCGGACGGCGTCTCCGGCGAGGAAGGCGTCTCGCTTTCCGGTAGTTCTGCTGCTGCGGACATCGCGCCCGGCCCCTCCTGTTCGCACCATGGGTTAAAAGATTTTCAACGGATAGAAAACCGCCGGCGCCGCGTTAATTTCACGCCGGTCTCGCATTATAGGGCGCGGCGCGCCGACGGGGGAACGCTTTCCCCCTCTTCGTACAGGATCGCCATGATCTGGCTTGTTCTCACCGCTTCTTCGGCCGCCCTCTGGGTCCACCTCATCGCGTTTCGCGGCGGATACTGGCGCGCCGACCAGCGCCTCGCCGCGCCGGCCGTTGGCCGCCAGCCTCGCCAATGGCCGCAGGTGACCGCCGTCATTCCGGCGCGCGACGAAGCCGAAACCATCGCGCAGGTTATCGCCGCCCACATGAAGACGGACTACCCGGGCGATTTTCACGTCATCCTCGTCGACGATCAGTCGAGCGACGGGACGGGCTCGATCGCGCGAGCGGCGGGCGCAGGCGCGAGGCGGCCCCTTGAAATCGTCGCCGCGCCGCCCCTCGCAGCGGGATGGACGGGCAAGCTCTGGGCCGTGAACACCGGTCTTCTGCAAGCGCGCGCGCTGGCGCCCGATACGGCTTTTTTCCTTCTGACCGACGCGGACATCGTCCACGCCCCCGGAACGCTCCGCCGCCTCGTCGAGAAGGCGCAGGACGAGGACTGCGCGCTCGTCTCACTCATGGCGCGGCTCGATAACCGGGGGGTCTGGGGCGGGCTTCTCATTCCCGCCTTCGTATATTTCTTCCAGAAGCTCTATCCCTTTCCGCGCGCCAATGATCCGTGGTCGCCCGTCGCGGCGGCGGCGGGCGGATGCATGCTCGTCAACCGCGCCGCGCTGGAAGCGGCCGGCGGCGTCCGGGCGATCAGGAACGCGCTTATCGACGACTGCGCGCTGGCGCAGATCATAAAGGCGGACGGGGCGCGGCGCATATGGCTCGGACTGGCGCGCGAGGAGGTCGTTTCGCTGCGCGACAACCGCGCGCTTTCCTCCGTATGGAACATGGTCGCGCGCACGGCGTTCACGCAGCTTGACTACTCCTGGGGGCGGCTCGCCGGAACGACCTGCGGCATGGCGCTCATCTATCTCGTCCCACCCCTGGCCGTTCTCGCCTGGCCGTTTCATGCAAATACGCCCGCCGGCTTGCTCGGCGTTTTCGCCTGGGCCGCCATGGCGTTCTCCTATCGCCCCACGGCGCGGCTTTACGGCGAGGCCCCGCTGAAGGTTTTCGCGCTCCCCCTCGCCGCCGCGCTCTACACGCTGATGACGATCTCCTCAGCCCTCAGACATTTGCGCGGACGCGGCGGCCAGTGGAAGGGCCGGACCTATGAAAAAGGCCCGCCGAAACCGGCGGGCCTTCAGAGTTAGGCGGCTTTTTTCAGCGCCTTTTGCGCTTTCTTCAGTTTCGAGCGCTGTGAGGTGATGCGTTTCTTGCGCGCCTTGATTTCTTTTTTCAGGGCACGAAGTTTCTTTTTCGCCATGGATTTCTCTCCATCGTTCTATTGCATGCGGAGTTTTACGAAACCCGCTCACTCATCGCCGCCCCCGTGCTTGCGCAGAAAGGACTTGATGAATGTTCGGATCTCCCTGGCCGCACTGGTGTCCAGGTCGTCGCACAGCGCAAGGAAACGGTCCCTCATTTCACCGTTGATCCGGATGACGAGCTGACTGTCTTTTTTGTTGCTTTTCTTCGCCTTCTTGTCATTCGCCACGGCTTCGAGTTCCGTCAGTGCGCTGCATGATGTGATGCAACGTATATACATTTGTAGACGCGCGCAAGGCCTATTTGCGCAATAAATGCGCCTCTTCGAACCAGGAGACGGTTCTCTCCAGCGCCTCGCGCACCGGGCTCGCCGCCCATCCAAGCTCGGCGCGGGCCTTCTCGCTTGAAAAGGAAACGCGCCGGCCGGCGAGGCGCACGCCCGTCAGCGGCGCCTTCGGCGTCTTTCCCGTCGCCCGCGCGATCAGGGCGGTGTCGAGGATACCGGCGGCGAGCGCGACCGCATATGGCAACCGGGTCTTCGGCATGGGGCGTCCGGAGATTTCCGTCAGCATGGAAAGGAGATCATCCATTGCGACGTTCTCCCCCCCAAGGAGATAGCGTTCGCCGCGCCGGCCCCTGTCGCGCAGGGCGAGGAGGCCCTCGGCGAGGCTGTCGACCGGAACGAAATTCAGCATGCAATCGATCGCGGCGGGCGTCGCCCCGTTCAGGAAGTCGAGGATCATGCGCGTCGGCGGGGTCAGGCCTTCGTCTCCCGGCCCGAGGGGCTCATCGTGGCCCGGCTTGGCCCCTCGGCCGCCGCG
>CAZBOC010000150.1:0-7357 GCA_964493225.1 uncultured Caulobacterales bacterium
GCGTCAAGGACGGGATCTACGCCGTCAATTTCGCCGGCGGCCAGGTCGACATCACGTCGGGCAAGTTCGTCTTCAACTGCACCGAGGCCTATCGCGTGAAAAACGGAAAGGTCGGCGCGCCGCTCAAGAACGTCGCGCTCATCGGCGACGGGCCGACGGTCCTGACGCAGGTCTCCATGATCGGGAACGACTTCGCGCTCGACCCGGGCGTCGGCGTCTGCGGGAAGAACGGCCAGGGCGTGCCCGTCGGCGTCGGCCAGCCCTCGATCAAGGTCGACCGGCTCACCGTCGGCGGCGCCGCGACTTGAGGCGCGCGACAGGGCCGCGAAGGGCGCGGAAGGGCGCGGTCGTTCCCGCCACTCAAGTCGTCAGGGAACCGAACGGGGCGAGGGTCACAATTCCTTTCGCGACCTTCCGCAGCGCATCGCCGCCGGCGACCAGCGCATCGGCCTGGAGCTGCGTCAAGGCGAGGTACTCTGCATCGAAAGTCGAAGCCATTCCGGCCTGCGCAGCGAGCGACCAGGCCCGTCGACGCAGCACCGCGTCGCCCAGATAGCGGAGCTTCAGCTTCGCGAAGCGCGCGTTGAGCGCGAGGCCGCTCGCTTCATCGACCTCGCCGCTCTGGACGCGGACATAAATCAGATTGAGGACCTGCGATCGCAGCAGCGTCGGCGCCAGGATTTCGATTTCCGACGACAACGCCTCGTCGCCCTGAAGGATCCGGATCGCCGCTTCCGGGTCGATAACGTAGCGTTCCAAAACCACCTCCCCATCACCGCATTTCAACCGGCGCTCACCCGCCGTTCATGACAATCCGCACCACAATGAACAGAACCGCCGCCGCGAGGATGATCATATAGGAGAGCCCGCCCGCGAAGGCGGTCCAGACCGTCTTCACCCAGCCGCGGCCATAGGCGCGCTTCAGGGCCAACACAAAATAGGCCGCGAGGAACAGGGCCGCCGTCGGCCCCACCATCGGAACGCCCGCCTGGGCCGCGAGGATCGCCAGCCCCACCGCCGCGAACCCGACCGCGTGGGAATAGAGCGAGAGCACCATGTGGTCGAAAAAAAGCGCGTCGCGCCCGCGGATGAAAATCCCGAGGATCAGCGCAAGCACCGGCGTCATCAGGAACATCACCCGCGGCAGCCAGTTGTTGAAGGCGGCGTTGAAAACCTTTGGGTCGGCGATCGCCCGGTTGACGCCGCTGAAAACCGTTTCGATGATGGTGCGCGAGGCTTTGGCTTCGTCGGGAGACACCGTCGCGCCGTCTTCCCCCGGCGCTTCCCGGGCCTTTTCGATTTCACCGTCGATCGCCGTCTGGATGGTATCCGAACACCGCGTCCAGCGCTCGACGTCGTGATCTTTCAGATCGCGCGGCCTGATGAAGAACTCAAGCTCGACGCTGAGGTCGCAATTCTCTCTCAACTGCAGGAGTTCGCGATCGTCCGCCTCCTGAGGAGCGTCTGGCGCGTCCGCCCCGTCGAGTTCGAGATTGACGTAGGCCCCTCTGTCGGGATCGTCAGGCGCGGAGACGACAAGGGCCGCGATCAGCGTCTGGGTCAGGGTCAGGGTCAGGAAGAAGAGGAAGCTGACGACGAGAAAGAGCCGTACGGGGGGCGTGTAGCGCGAGCGCTTGCCATGGGCGTAGTCCGCCGCGACGCGGCCCGGTGCGACGGCGAGAAGGCCGAGGGTGCGCCACATGCGGCTGTCGAAGGAGAACGTGTCCTGAAGAAAATCCCGGCTGAGGAGGACGAGACTGCGGCGCATGTCGTCGTTCTTCTGGCCGCATACGCCGCAATAAACGCCGGCTGGCGGCGCGCCGCAGGAAATGCAGAGCGTTTCCGGCGTCCGCGCGACAGCGCCCTCGTCATCAACCACGGACGCGTCCCCGCCTTCCCGAGGCTCGGCGCCGTCCTCCGGTTCGCGCTCAGCCTCCGCCGGCTCTTTCCCGACAGCGTCTTCGCCGCCGGCCCCGCCGTCGCCGTCGCCGTCCGGGAGATCATCATCAACCATCGCCGCCCCCTGCCAGCGGCGAGCCTACCAAATCCCGGGCCGCGGCCAAACACGCTTCGCCACGACGCGCTTCAACCGCCGGGGCGGACGCGCAATAAAGGGGCCATGGGCGATTTCGTCACCCGTTTCGCACCGTCGCCGACGGGCTATCTCCATCTCGGCCACGCCTTTTCGGCGCTGACCGCTTACGATGCGGCGCGCGCGGCGGTCGGGCGTTTTCTCCTGCGGATCGAAGACATCGACCAGGGCCGCTGCCGTCCGGAATACGAGGCGGCGATAATCGAAGACCTCCAATGGCTGGGCCTTGAATGGGAGGCGCCCGTGCGCCGCCAGTCGGAGCATTTCGACGACTACGCCGCCGCGCTCGACCGGCTTCGCGCAAGGGGTCTCGTCTATCGCTGCTTCAAAACCCGCAGGGAAATCGCCGAGGCGATCGCCCGCGCGCCCCATCTGGCGCCGGACGGACCCGACGGGCCGGCCTATGTCGGCGAGGTCCTGACCGCATTCGAAGAGCGCGCGCGGCTCGCCGAAGGCGCCCCCTTCGCCTGGCGGCTCACCATGGCGCGCGCCCTTGACCATGTCGCCGGCGCGGATCTGTCGTTTACGGAGGAAAGCGCCGACGGCGAACGGCGGCGCGTCGCGGCGAGGCCGCAGATCTTCGGCGATGTCGTGATCGCCCGGAAGGATTTCGCCACGAGCTATCATCTCTCTTCGGTCCATGACGACGCGCTCCAGGGGACCACGCAGGTGACCCGCGGCGATGACCTCGCCGCGGCCGCCCATCTCCACACGCTCCTGCAGGCGCTCCTCGGCCTGCCCCGCCCGGTCTATCGCCACCACCATCTGATAACGGACGAAAAGGGTCGCCGCCTCGCCAAACGCGACCGCGACGCCACGTTGAGGGCCATGCGCGCGGCGGGGGCAAGTCCCGCGGAAATCCGCGCGCGGCTGGGGCTTTAGCGCTTGCCGCCCCGCGCAGCTTCGCCTCGCCCCGGGTCAGGCGACGTCGCCGCCCCGGCCAGGCGTCTCGTCGCTTTTTCGCCGGATGTCGCGCTTGGGGTGCAACTCCGCAAATCGAAGGGCCAACGCCAGCAGCAGGATGCAGACGGGCAACAATAGGATCCGCCCGATCGATGCGAAGGACAAATCCGGCGCGTCGCTGTGAAAGGCTTCCAGCGCAATCCGCAGGAAGAGGACGAAAAGAATGACGATGATCACTTCCGCCACGGTCTGCTTCAGCTCGCCGATCCGGTCCACATGAAGCCACGCGGGCAGGCCGAGTTCGCTCGGCGTCCTATGCGGCCGGATGAAGAGCCCGTAAAGACCGTATCCGAAATACAGCAGGACCACCGCGATCAGGAATCGGTCGAGCGCTTCGATCAGAAAGACGACCGTGGCTTCGTCCGGGGGCAGATCGCCGGCTTCACCAAGCGGCCGTTCTATCATCGTCATGAAGCCGTTGAAGGTGTAGCGGACCCCGAGAATGAACATCAGGATCGCGCCGAGCCAAGAGGCGAGGACCCCGCTCAGCGTAGAAACGCGCGTTATGAAGAAAGCGATGCGCTCGAGTTTATCCACCATTCTCGCCCCACGCGTCGAGCAAGTCGCTGCTCTTTGGCCGATGAGTTTAGGGGGATTCCATTGCGGCTGGCGAGGCGCCCCGGCGCGCATGGCGCAGCGCGCCGCTCAACGGCGTAGACCTTCCGCCCCGTCGATCCGGTAACGTCCGGTCATGGGCCAGGCGAAAAGGACGTCCTCGAGCTGCGGACCCGCGCCGATATTGTGCACCACCATCGGCCAGCCGCTGTCGCCGATCCGGTCGACGACGACGCCGATATGCGGGAGAGCGCCGGCCGATCCGCGCAGATTCCAGGCGACGATGTCGCCCGGACGGTACTCTTCAGGCTGGAGACTGGGAGCGAGCCGCGCGCCCTTCCGTGTCAGGAAGGTCTCGATGTTCGGCACGCGCCGGTGGTCGATGTTGGCGTCCGGCGCGGCGAGACCCCAGATCTGCGGGTAGGCGGCGTAATCAGCGCTCATGTCTTCATGGACGAGCTGTTGCAGATCAAGACCGACGCGCCGCAGGACGCGGATGACGAGGTCGGCGCAAACGCCGCGGTCCGGCGCGACGTCTCCGCCCGGATAGGCGAGGCGCACATAGGATGGATCGTAGACCACGCGCCGCGCAGTGCGTTCGATCGCCGCCGCTGCGATGCGTGCCCCGACGCCCTCAGCGGCGAGGCTTCGCTCCGCCGTCGCCCCGCTCGCCTCGACGTAAGGCTCGTCGGCGCCGGCGCGCGCCGGATGCGCCGCCGTCGCAAGCGCGGCCGCCGCGCCCCAGACGAAAAGCGAATTGATTGGCCGGCGTTGTTTCATGTCTCGAGCATGCCCGGCCTTCGCGGCGGATGAGGGCCCGACCCGGGGCGAAATCATGGCGACAGGCGCGCGCGCCGGATCGCGGCCCTTTCAACCGCTGGAGACGACCTTCAGGGGACTGAACGCATTCGCCGGGGCCGCCTGCGGCGGATCGAACGCAAGGCCCGCATCGTCGAGCATCGCGGCCGCGGCCCGCGCGGCCTTCAGCAGCGCGTGGCGAAAGCCGGGCCGGGCCAGGAACAGCGCGCGCGCCTCGCAGGCTTCCTCGCGTCTTGCCTGCGCGTCCGCGATCAGCGCGACCATGGCCGCCTCGTCCGCCGTCGCGAAGGTCGCGGGGCCGTCGCCGAGCAGAATGCGACGGCGCGCGCCGCGGTCGAGCGCCTCGAGAAACGCCTCGAGGGCGATGATCTGGCCTGCGGGCAGCGTCGCCGGCGCCGGGCGGCGACGTTCGCGGACAAGACCGCGCAGACAGTGCACGACCACCATGCCGGCGGCGTTGAGGCGGTACGTCTCGACCATGGCGTCGCATTCCTCCTTCTCACGGCGAAATCTAGCGCGACTGATAATTATTTGCAACAAAAATCCCGGACCAACACCCCTCTGCGCGGATGATGACTCATCCGCGCGTTCGGCGCACAAGCGTCGGCGCGCGCGCGCTTGCCTCGCGGCGCATGGATCGATGCCGATCCGTGAAGCCTGGCGGAACGCCGCCGGCGTGCGACGAACGGAGACGCCGCAGCGGCGAATGCGGCGGCGCCGGCGGCCCGGGCTCCCCATATACCTTCCCAGGAGGCGTCATATGTATCGCAATCACCCCCTCGCGAATGAAAGCGCGATTTCACCTTTGAGTTTCGCCCTGAACATTTGCTGGCTGGTCTTGGGCGGCGCCGTGTCGGCCCTTGGCTGGTTCCTCGCCGCCTTCATCATGGCGATCACGATCATCGGCCTGCCCTGGTCGCGGGCCGCGCTCGACAACGGGGTGTTCACGCTCTGGCCGTTCGGGGCCGGGGCCGTCAGACGGGATCTTCTTTATGGTGATGAAATCGGGACGGGACCGCTCGGCTTCATCGGCAATCTGATCTGGTTCCTGCTGGCGGGCTGGTGGCTCGGCCTCGGCCATTTGCTCGCCGCGCTCGCTCTGGCCCTGACGATCGTCGGACTGCCTTTTGCGTGGGCGCACCTCAAGCTGGCCGGCTTCGCGCTCTGGCCCATCGGCCGGACGATCGCGCGCAGCGACGCCCGCCGCCGGCGTCGTTCATACGCATGACCGCGCTGACCGCCGACGGCCGCGCCGGTTCAAAGCGCCTTCATCGCCGCGACGATGCGGTCCGATTCCTCGATCGGCGGCAGGGCGTCCAGCGCGTCCTGAAAGAATTCGCGCGCTGCGTCCTCGCGCCCCGCGCGCGCGGCGATCAGCGCCCGGCCCACCAGCGCCTCGTAATTGTCCGGCGTGTAATCGAGAAGGCGGGCGAATAACGCGTCAGCCTCCTGCAGGTCGCCATTCATGGCGCGGCAGAAGCCCACATCCACCATCGCGTCGAGGGCCCAGGCGTCCTCGTCGAGACGGGTCTGAGCGGCTTGGCATTCGCCGGCCCCGAGCCTGCGCGCGAGGATCATCTCGGCCGTCGCCGCAAGATCGAACGCCGCGGGCGGCGCGAGGCGGCGACCGGCGCGGACGGAAGGCGCGACGGAGGGGGCGGTCGCCGGGGCGGGGTCGAGCGGTTTGAGGGCCGCGAGGGTCGGCAGCGGCTCGTCCTCCGGCCGCGCTAGGGAGGCGAATGTCAGGACGTCCCTGTTGGGCGCTTCGCGCAGCGCCGGCCGGGCCGGAAGCGGCTCGCGCGCAGCACCCGGGGACGCTTCGGGGGGCGCATCAGGCGCGGACCGCTGATCCGCTCCCGCCGCACGCGCAGGCTCGGGTGCGGGTGCGGGTAGTGCGGCGGCGGCGGCCTCGGGGGCGTCAGCGGCGTCAGCGGCGTCAGCGGCGGCCGCCATGAAATCATCGCGGTAGATCCCGCCCGCCGGATTCTCAACATGCGCGTCATCCGCCTGCGCCGGGTCGGATGCGGGCGCTGTCGCCTCGGGCGCCGCCGCTTCGGCGGCCGCCGGGACGGCGACGCCGTAGGGCGCGAATTCGAGGTCGAGACAAGTCGCCCCGAGGCCGCGCACGACGCAGGGGTTGACCGTGAAGGATTTCAGCGCCCGGTCAGTGACGAGGCTGAGACGCGCGCCGCCGGTCTCCGGTTCGATGCGCAAGGCGCTGACGAGCGCGCTGCGGCCTTGCAGGGGGATTTCCAGATCCGCCTCGACGCCCGCGATGCGGTAGCTCGCCGGTTCGGCGGCTTCCACCGCGCAGGGCTTCTCGCAGAGCAGCGCGATCCGCATCAGCCGGCCTTCCTCGCCGACCTGGACGTCCCGCAGCGCATTCTGCGTCGCGCTGACGGCCCCGGCGGCGCCGATGGCCGCGGCTAGTGAAATGACGATGGAAGCGCTCATGGGCCGTTGAGAAAGCATGCGTCGCGCGATGTTGGCAAGCGGCCTACGGAACGAAGGCGTCGCCTGCCCCATTGAGGCGCCAAGCGATGACCGCAGAAGTCTCGTTCCAGCGATTCGCAGCTTCGAAAGAGCGCCCGGCGGCGTCTTTACGGATTTGTAAGCGCGGACGGCGATCCCGGAGCCTGCGAAAGAGGCGGCGTCGCCGTCCCGGCGGTCGGCAGTTCGCCCTTTCAGTAGCTTCGGTACACGCGCCGGCTGCCGGGTTTGATGTAGCCATATCCCCAGCGGTCGAAACACAAGAGCGCCACTTCATCGTAGCGGCGCCCCCGCCGATAGAAGATCCGGGACACCACCCGGCAATTGCCGATGTAGGAGCCGGCGTAGAGGTCGTAGCCGAAATTCACGACGATCCAGCCGACGGGATCATATCCCGGGTAGTAGTGAAAGACATTGTGGTGCGAACAGAAATAGCCA
>CAZBOC010000151.1:0-7240 GCA_964493225.1 uncultured Caulobacterales bacterium
TGAGGCTCGCCTCCTCGTAGATCAGGCACGGCGCGATGGACTCAAGCGTCAGGGTACGGATATTCTCCCACAGGCGCGTCAGATAGTCGAAGTCGCGCTTGATTTCGACCTTGGTGCGCTTGGCCCCGGCGGTGCGGATGATCAGGCCCATGCCCTGGGCGACGTCGAGGTCGTTGACGACGCGGCGCAGGCGCTTGCGGTCAGACGCGCTCGGAATTTTCCGGGAGATGCCGCCGCCGCGCGCCGTGTTGGGCATCAGGACGCAGTAACGCCCCGCGAGGGAAAGATAGGTCGTCAGCGCAGCGCCTTTGTTGCCGCGCTCTTCCTTGACCACTTGCACAAGGAGAATCTGGCGGCGCTTGATCACCTCCTGGATCTTGTAGTTTCGAATCAGGTTGGCCCGTTTCCGTCTGGCCTCCTTGTAGCGCTCCATCAGCGCGCTGCGCCGCGCTTTGCGTTCCTCGGCGTCGCGCCGGTCTTCCGGTCCGCCCACGGATGGATCCTGCGGGACCGCGTCCTCCGCCTCGGCCGCTTCCTCGTCCGGCGCTTCGGAGACGAAGGGAAAGGCCGCGCCTTGAAGCGGGACCGCATCGAAGGTCTCGACGCCATTGGTCGGCGCGCCGTTTACGGCGTTCCCGGCGTCCTCGTCCTCCCCGTCGTCATCGGCCGTCAGTTCAACGAACTCGTCGTCGTCCTCGTCCTCGTCCGCCGCTGCGGCGGCCTCCAGTTCGGCGTCGAGCGCAACGTCGTCGTCGCCGCCCGGCGCATCGTCCGCATCGTCCGCATCGTCCTCGTCGTCGCCGCGCTGAACAAGGTTCAGCTCGGCCGCGAGCGCGGCTTCCTCGGCCTCGGCCTCCTGAAGCGCCCTGCGGTCGGAGACGGGGATCTGGTAATAATCCGGATGGATTTCATTGAAGGCGAGAAATCCGTGGCGGTTGCCGCCATATTCGACAAAGGCGGCCTGTAGCGACGGCTCCACGCGCGTCACCCGCGCCAGATAGATATTGCCCCTTAGCGGCTTTCTCGAAGATGATTCAAAATCGAAATCTTCAACTTTGCGGTTGTCCAGGACGCAGACGCGCACCTCTTCGGCGTGCGCTGCGTCGATCAGCATTTTCTTTGACATTTATCATTGCTCCGCAACGCGGGAGGAGACCTCCGGCGCCGCTTTTGTCATGTAGCCGAAGGCGAGCGGCGACGCCGCCGCGGCCCGCTGGGGGGCTGGCGCGCATCGTGGATAGGTTGGGCTCGCTCATCGGCTTGTTTCACATGCCCGCAGCCGGCGATGCCTCGGCGGGCGGTTTAACTCGGCGCTGGCGCGCCTGATGTTTGACGGCGCTGAAGCGCCAGGACTGTCGGCGCTGCCGCGCCGGGATGTTCAGGGCGCTGATGCGCCGTTGACGTTCAATTCGCGACCGTCCGGTCATCTTCAGCGAAGCGGCCCGACGTCGCGGTCACCGGCATCGGAGCCGCCGGCGTCTGGGCTCTCGAGGACCGCGCGTCACCGCGGAACGCCCCGAAATTCGCTGGTCCAATACCTTAACTTCCTGTAGTTAAGGATAAAACCTGATTTCTCCAAGGGCGCGCCCAACGAAACATATGACGTGAAGGCAAACCCTCGCTATAACCAAAGCACGAGTGCGGAAAAAAAGCAAAGCGCTCAGTTTCCCGACTCACGGTTTCATACAGAGAAAGCGAAGGTGTTAAGCCGGCGTTAAGACCGATGAAAAATTATAGGACGCGGCGGCGCGAATCATATTTCGCCGTTTCTGCGGGCCCTTTGGCGGACGGACGATTTTAGATGCGATTACTCTTCACCATGGTTGCCCCGTATCTGTTCGCGCTCTGCGCGAGCGCTTCGGCCTCGCAGGCCGCGTCGCTGAAGGAGATCCGCTTCGGCGTGACGAGCGCCGATGAGACGCGGATCGTCTTCGACATAGAGGGCCGTTTCGATTATGGTCTTTCCGGCGACCGGACAGGAGACGGGCGCCTCGTCGTCGCCCTCGAAGGCCTGAAGGGGCGGGACGGCGTCGCCGAAGGCGGCCCGGGCAAGGGGCATGTCGAGACCTATGCGCGGTCGGGCGGCGCCGGCGGCGCGCGCAGTTATGTCTTCGATTTCCGAAAAACCGCGCGAATCAAGGATGTATTCGTCCTGGAGCCGCGCGGCGAGGTGCGCCACCGCCGCCTCGTAATCGATCTGGCCGCATCCGATCTCGACGGGTTCATGGCGAGCCTGCCCAGGCCCTATGACGACCTGACGGAGATGATCGCGGCGTCGACCGGCTCGAGCGCGACGCAGCCGGCGGAACCGGCTGAGCCCGTCGGCCGCGCCGCGGGCGAGCCTGCTCCGCGCGAGGCTGAAGCCGGTGCGACGACCGACAGACGTCGCGCAAGGCGGGGCCGACGGGCGCGCATCGTTATTGATCCCGGCCATGGCGGCGGCGACCCGGGCGCGAAGGGGCCGAAGGGAACGCTGGAGAAATCGGTGACGCTGTCCGCAGGCCTCAAGCTTGCGCAGATCCTCAAGGACCGGGGCGGCTACGAGGTCATCCTCACCCGCGAAGACGACACGCGCCTCGGCGTTCACGAACGCGCGAGGCTCGCCCGGAAGGCCCGGCCCGACCTGTTCATATCGCTCCACGCGGATGCAATCGCCGACAAGTCCCTGCGCGGCGGCTCGATCTATACGCTCTCCAAGGAAGGCAAGGAGCGCTCGGTTGAAGAGGCCCTCAAAAAAGGCGATTTTCTCGCCGCCGATCTGCGCAAGGACCACGAAAAGGAGGTCGGCGGGATTCTCCATGCGCTGGCCCACCGCGAGACACTGAACGCTTCGACGAAATTTGCGACGATCCTGGTCGGCGAGCTCGAAGGCGAAATCGCGCTGGTCAACAACAGCTTGCGCCAGAAGGACCTTCGGGTTCTGCTCGCCCCTGAAGTGCCGGCGGTGCTCGTGGAGCTCGCCTTCATTTCCAACGCCAAGGACGAGGCCAATCTCAATTCGAAAGCCTGGCGGGCGCGGGCGAGCGGCGCCATCGCCGATGCTATCGACGCCTATTTCGACGAACAGATCGAGGCCCGCAACCGCGACTTCGGCGAGATCCCCTCGGCCGGGTGAAGCTAATCGAAAATTCAGCCTTGCGGCTCAGAAAAGTCGCGAAAACGCCTTTGTGCGAAGCGGCCGCGCAGCCTATTGTCTCTCGTGGAAGCCGCGGTGCGGCCGCCTCCCGGGCGACCGGGCCGGCGCGCCGCGACGGCGCGCGTGCGTAGCGGGTTAAGAAAGATGTCGGACCAGAACGGAAAGAGCAGCGTAGGCGGGCCGCGCGGCGCAGGCGGACCGAGGCGTTTCGACCTTGGCGCAGGGGCGACAGGCGGCGCGGGATCAGCCGGACCGCGACCCGGCGCCCCCGCCTCGAGCCCCCGCTCTTCACCGGCGTCCGCGGAGCAGGCGCCCAATTCGGCCCCGACAACAACACCCACGGCAACGAAGCCCACGGCAGGGGCCGCCTCGCTAACGGCGCCGGCGCGAGCGCCGCAGGAGCCCTCGCGCCGAGCCAGCCGCCGCGGCGGAGGTGTTAACTGGCTGGGCCTCGCCGGCGAGGGCGTCGGCTTGGTGGTCGCCGTCGGCATGATCGGCGTCGTCGCCGCGATGGCGTTTTCCGGGCTTTATCTGAACCGTCTCAGCGCCGATCTTCCGGACTATCAGGTCCTCGCCGATTACGAGCCGCCCGTCACGACGCGGGTTTACGCCGGCGACGGCACGCTGGTCGCAGAGTTCGCCCGCGAGCGCCGGCTCTTCGTGCCGATCGAGGCGATCCCCGACCGGGTGAAGATGGCTTTCGTCTCGGCGGAGGACAAAAATTTCTTCGCGCATAGCGGGCTCGACATGAAGGGCGTCTTGCGCGCCCAGATCGCCAATGTTTCGAACATTCTCGAAGGCCGCCGGCTCGAGGGCGGTTCGACAATCACCCAGCAGGTGGCGAAGAATTTCCTCCTGTCGAGCGAACAGCGTCTTGAGCGCAAGCTTAGGGAATGGCTTGTGACGCGGCGGATCGAACGGGCCTTTACGAAGGATCAGATCCTCGAGCTCTATCTGAACGAAATCTATCTCGGCAATCGCTCCTACGGCGTCGCCGCGGCTGCGCTCAACTATTTCGACAAGTCGCTGGAAGACCTCGAAATCCACGAGGCGGCCTATCTCGCCGCGATCCCCAAGGGCCCGAGCAATTACCATCCGGTGCGCAATTACGAGCGGGCGATGGAACGCCGGGACTGGGTTATCGGACGTCTGGCCGAAGACGGACACATCGCGCCCGCGGACGCCGAAGCGGCGAGGGCCGAAGACCTGGGTGCGAAGATCGCGCCTCCGCTCGGCGCGCGCGACTGGGCGTCGGAGTATTTCGCCGAAGAGGTCCGTAAACAGACGGCTGCGCTCTACGGCGTCGAGGCGCTTTATGACGGCGGCCTGTCGGTGCGCACGACGGTCGATCCGCGGCTGCAGAAAACGGCCGGCGTCGCCCTGCGCAAATGGCTCGTCGAATACGACCAGCGCCATGGCTGGCGTGGTCCGATCGATTCGATCGATCTTGGCGATGACTGGGCCGCTGATCTCGGCGCGGCGCTCAAGGCGTTGAAGAACGCGCGGGAAGTCGCCGAGGACCTCGCCCCCTGGCGACCCGCCGTCGTTCTCGCTGCGTCCGAAGGCCGGGCGACCATCGGCTTTGAAGACGGCGCGCAGGGGACGATCCCGCTTGAACGCATGAAATGGGCGCGCGCCTATCAGTCTGTGAACGAACAGTCGGACGAAGTCGAAGCCGCGAGCGACGTGGTTCGGCGCGGCGACATCGTCTTCGCCGAACCGACCGAGGCCGAAGGCGTCTATGCGCTGCGCCAGGCCCCGGCGGCCAATGGCGGGCTCGTCGCCATCGATCCGCATACGGGCCGCGTCCTCGCCATGGTCGGCGGCTTCTCTTTCGAGATGTCGGAATTCAATCGCGCCCTGCAGGCGCGCCGCCAGCCGGGTTCGACCTTCAAGCCGTTCGTTTACTCGGTCGCCCTCGACAGCGGCTACACGCCGTCCTCGACCGTCCTCGACGCGCCCTTTGTCGCGCCCGGCGAAACCAGCTGGTACAAGCCGGGCAATTACGTGGAGGGGCAGTATGGCGGGCTGTCGACCTTGCGCCGTGGCATTGAGAAGTCGCGCAACACGATGACCGCGCGCCTCGCCCAGGATCTCGGCATCGGGCGGATCATGGACTATGTCGACCGCTTCAATCTCTCCGACGATCTGCCGCGCGAGCTTGCGATTTCCCTGGGGTCGGGCGAGACGACGCTGGAGCGCATCACCGCGGCCTACGCCACCTTCGTCAATGGCGGCAAGGAGACCACGCCGTTTCTTATCGACCGGGTTCAGGACCGCAACGGCATGACGATCTACGCCCAAGACAAGCGCGCCTGCTTCTCCTGCAACGCCGAGGGCTGGTACGGCCAGCCCGAACCGCAGCTCGCCGACCTGCGCGGCCAGGTGATCGATCCGCGCACGGCCTATCAGATGGTCTCCTTGCTTGAAGGCGTCGTACAGCGCGGCACGGGCTCTGCCGTGCGCAAGGTCGTCGACCACCCCGTCGCCGGCAAGACCGGCACGACCAACGACTACAAGGACGCCTGGTTCGTCGGCTTTTCGCCGGACCTCGCGGCGGGCGTTTATGTCGGCTTCGACATGCCCCAGTCCCTCGGTTCGGGCGAGGCCGGCGGCAAGGTCGCCGCGCCGATCTTCGGGGAGTTCATGGCGGAAGCCCTGAAGGACGAACCGGCCATCCCGTTCCGGGTGCCGTCGGGCATCCGCCTTGTTCGCGTCAACGCGAAAACGGGCGAACCCGCAAGTCCCGGCGACCGCAACGTCATCCTGGAGGCCTTCAAGGCCGAAGACGTGGTCGCCAGCGGACCGTCCGCGGACGACCTCGCCATCGACCCGCTGACGTCGTCAAGCGAACCGACGCCGACGCCGGAAGAGGATCTCGAAGGCCTTTTCTAGAAAGCCGCCTTCGGCTAGCCTCGGACAATCAGTTTCAAGGAACAATCACCCGACCATGCGCGCTGAAATTGAACATGTCGCCAACGAGATCAAGCAGTCGCTCGAACTGCTGAGGAGGCGTCTTTGACTGGGACGCCGCGAACGCCCGCCTCGCCGAACTGAACGAGAAGGCTGAATCGCCGGACCTGTGGAATGATCCCGATGCGGCGCAAAAACTGATGCAGGAGCGCAATGCGCTCGAAGCCCAGATCAGCGCAATTGGCGACTTTACGTCGGAGCTCGAAGATGCGCTCGCCCTCGCCGAAATGGCCGAGGAAGAGGGCGATGAGTCTTCTATTGACGAGGCCAGGGCGCTCCTGACCGAGCTCGCCGCGAAATCCGCCAAAGCCGAATCAGAGGCGCTGCTTTCGGGAGAGGCCGACGCCAATGACTGTTTCATCGAAGTGCACGCCGGCGCCGGCGGGACGGAGTCCAACGACTGGGCGTCGATGCTTTTGCGGATGTATCTGCGCTGGGCTCAGAAAACCGGCTACAAAACGGAAGTGATCGAGGAGCAGCCAGGCGAAGAGGCGGGGATCAAATCGGCCACCGTTCAGGTCAAGGGACACAACGCCTACGGATGGCTTAAGACCGAGTCGGGCGTCCATCGCCTTGTGCGCATCTCGCCCTATGACTCCAATGCGCGCCGTCACACGTCATTTGCGTCGGTCTGGGTCTATCCGGTGATCGATGATTCGATCGAGATCGAAATCAACGAAAGCGACTGCCGCGTCGACACGTTCCGGGCGTCGGGCGCGGGTGGACAGCACGTCAACACGACTGATTCCGCCGTCCGCATCACGCATGAGCCCTCGGGCATTGTCGTTCAGTGCCAGAACGAACGCTCCCAGCACAAGAACCGCGCGACCGCCTGGAACATGCTCCGCGCCCGTCTTTACGAAATCGAGCTGCAAAAGCGCGAGGAGGAGGCGCTCGCGGAAGCCGCGAGCAAGACCGATATCGGCTGGGGTCATCAGATCCGGTCCTACGTTCTCCAACCCTATCAGATGGTCAAGGATTTGCGCACCCAGATCGAAAACTCCAGCCCGGACGCCGTGCTCGACGGCGACCTCGATGAATTCATGGCCGCCGCGCTGGCCCAGCGCGTCGCCGGGAACTAGCGCATTTTGAGTTTATTCCGGTTCATATCCGCATGCGGTGAAGTAGTTG